>NZ_CP045687.1:1400000-1700000 GCF_009601705.1 Sulfolobus sp. E5-1-F
GTTAATAATTTAAGGTAGTGCAGTTTCTTAGGCTGTTTTTAGGTGTCTGAAAACTTTATTATATTAGTTCGATCCTATTATTATATAACTATATTTTATCGTCGGTATAATAGATAGTTTTCTAAATTAGGAGAGAATAATTAAAAGATATTAACTCGTTTGGTCTATCTTAGGCATGTTTTCATTTGCTATAATGTGATATGAGATTATTTTGTAAATTATTCCAAGAGAGGATATAAATGAATCTAAAGGAGATATTTATAGTACTTTGCGTGAATTTACCTCAAATTCCTTAAACCTTAAACACTAAGACAGATTCTCTTCAAGGAGATTTAAGTAATTGTAAATAGATAGAGTATAAATACACCCTTCTTACATTGTAAAAATTAAATTGTAATTTTGCCACTTACTATACTCACTAGTATCTTTCTTATATTGTAAAAATTAAACATTATATACTGTACGTCATTTTCAGAAAACTACTACTATAGGTGTTGTTAGAGTTTTCACTTATGTGATAGTTCTCGAGGAGAATAGTTTATTAACCTATAGTCTATATACAGAATGTATGAAGACTATTATGATACGTGATGATGTTTATAAGAAGTTGGTGGAGATAAAGGGGGATAGGAGTTTTAGCGAAGTTATTGATGAGTTGATTGAAGATTCTAAGGAAGTTAGGAATAGGAGGTTAATGAGGTTTTTTGGGATACTAAGTGAGGATGTTGAAATTAAGAGAATTAGGGAGATGTTGAATGAGGATCTTAGCAGACACGTCAGCTCTGATTGAGTTTATGAGAGGTAATGAGGTAGTCAAGAATATCATGTTTGATGCGGATAAGATTTATGTGAGTTCGTTGTCTGTTTTTGAACTACTGTTAGGCAAGGATAAGAATGTGTTGGATTTTATTTCCTCGCTTGATGGAGTTCTTTCTTTAACTAAGAGGGATAGTGTTACTGCCTCTCTTATTTATAAGAGGTTAAAGGAAAATGGGAGTTTGATAGGATTGGTAGATATTCTAATTGCATCACAAGCTATGAATAGGAAGCTAACTGTTTTGACTAAGGATAAGGATTTTGAGAAGTTGGGAGCGATTGTTAATATTGCGTTAATAAAGAGTTAAGCCTATTTGTGCTGTATTTTTACTAACTATTATATTTCTTGTAATTACAGAAATGATATTATTAAAGCAAAAAGTTCGGAAAGTCCGCAAAGCATATTCTGTAATATTTTAAGGCTTAAGTTGTTGAAGTTAATTTTGGTTAAAGAAAGTATTTACTAAGTAATGCTAGGGCAAGTTTTTATTATATTTCTCCTTGACGTGCAGTCATCATTTATCAGCAAAGACCAATTAGAACATCTGGTAATTGTTTTAAGCTAGAGTTTAAATAAAGTTATGGGAAAAAGAAGTTAATGAGATCGTGAATATTTCTCTAGTTTTTTAGACTAAAAAGTATATTTACGTAAATCTGATTCTGGGTAACTAAAGTGGCTTTCATCTTAGTAGCTAATACTGGGGGACCGGATATTTTGACTAATCTTGTAGGTTGCTTACCTTATATAAGGTTATTTTAGTTATTGTTCGAAAGAATGCTCTAACGTTGTTTATATTTTCTATCTAGCCGGAGAAAGATTATAATCTGGGATAGTACTTCGCATAAATTTACCTCAAATTCCTTAAACCTTAAATACCAACATAGATTCTCCTCAAGGACATTTAAGAATTATAAATAGTTTAAGCGTAAATAGTATAAATACACCCTTCTTATATTGTAAAAATTAAATATTATATACTTTACGTCATTTTCAGTAAACTACTACTGGGATTTAACTTTTTTCTTTGGCTCAGTCCGGAAGAATAGGTAAGTCCAAGAGCTGATAGGATAGAAACGAAGGGTAGTTGAAGTCTTTACTCTTGACTATATTATCTTGTTTATGCTATTGTTATTGATATTCTGATCAACGATAAAGTTGTTATTAACTGTTACGGTAACTTAAGGGTAAAATGCAATATCCAAGCTTATCACGAAGTACTCTATCACTATACTAGGGTCTGAGGATTCGAATCTACAATCTGATTATGCATCATTAATGACTTTTCTTTCATCGTGATATGAACTTCACGGTTTGTTTGAAACTGTTGACAACGGTGTAATAGGTGTTTGGTGAGATTTAGGGAATTTGAGAGAAAAGAGGTTACCCTTAAAGGTGATAAGTCAGAATAAGGAACTGTAAAGGTATACGGTGTAGTTTACTTGCTTCTAGTCTGAATCTTATAGAGATTGTTGAGATAACACAGTAAAAAAATAAGAAGTGTCAAACAGTGAGAAAAGCTCACTCAAATGGTCACTGACGAGTTTAAGCTGGTTAATGACTTTATTACACATATGATTATTTCATGTATGGTATATGAGGTCTCCTTTATCTGGCATTTATTCTTAATGTTAACTTTTTCGTTTTATTATCTATATTTTTAAGTATTAGGAACTACTAAAGATCAAGTAGAAGACTAACTTTTTCACAATATAGAAGAGTGTGGTCAACAATTTCATGCATTTGAAATATTTGCATTTATTATCACTCCCCTATCCACTAAATACACTTGAGTATAAAGAATGTTGTAGATTAGGAAGAAGGTCGAGAGCCAACTCGTAATCGTTAACCTATTTGAACTCCAAGGGAAATGAAAGTCCATAGAGGAGAGCCTATGCTTTAATGTCCTAAACCCTTGCTCAGCGTAATCCCTCCTACCAAACGTAACCCACTTGTGCCCAACATTAAACCAGTCAAATGCATTATAAGCTGGTAAACCATCATGCAAGTAAACCACTCGATCAACCCTCTTAAAGTACCTACTCGCGATCTCCTCAATCCCCCTCATGTTAACTAGGACTATTAACACGTGAAAACCACTCCTCAAGCCATGAAGAAAGGAATAGCCTTTGTCACAACATCCCTAACGATCCAAACATAATAGTAATTACCCCTAACGCAAACAACCTTAGTCTCGTCAATAGCGTAAAGACTCAAGGACACTACATACTTAACCCTACCAAGCCTCTTATAATAGTAAAGCAAAGTGGAGTGTGGTAACGTAGTCCTCCAAGAGGATAAGCCAGCTAGATAACTCGCTAAGCCTAACGCGACCTCCTCCCTAACGTGAAATCTTGGCTTAAGATTAATATTATACTCCATTAGGATTAAAATAACTTGGGTGAGCACGGGAATATTCCATCTGTTCATCAAGTGCTCACCAATAAAAATCCCGTGCTCACCCAAAAAGGTATTACGCTAAATAAAAACAATTTATTTCTATAATAGAAGCAACTTATACGATTAATTTCAAATTAATTAAATTGTTGACCACACTCATATAGAAAGTGAAGCCAATTTAGATATATAATATACAAAATTAAGTTTAGATTTTACTCGGAAATTTATAAACTTTATAGAGTATACATTTCCTATGTCAGGTCAAAGATATAAGCGGTCTAGGTTAGATATTGAGCTTGAGATACTTTCAGCTTGCAGAAGTCCTATGAAGAAGACCCCCTTAATGTATAAGGCGAGATTAAGCTTTGAGTTAGCCAGGAAATATCTTGGAGACTTACAAGAGAGAAATCTTCTTTATTACATGGATTAACATTTCACACTACTCGTAAAGGGTATGCGTATCTGGAAAAACTTCAAGAATGGAAAAATAAGAGTGTTGAACTTAGTAGCATTACGGAAGATTTACAAAAGTTCACTTCAATAAATTTAGAAGATAAAGGCGATTATAAGAGGGAGAAAAAGCCGGAGAAAATAGCGGAGTCTTAAAGGTGTTAAGATATAGTTAAAAAGGAATAGGTTATATAAATAATGTTTTTTCAATATTTTTCTATTATAATTTTTCATAATAACATTTATCTTAACATATAAATATTGAGAACTTACGCTGATTTATTAAGAGATCTTAACAATGTAAAGCTGAGGAAATTTCCCAGATTCGTACAGACTTGAGAGAGTGTCCCAAACGCAAATAATTCAATAAATCTATGTACAAGTTTATAGATAATTATTCAAAATACAAGATAAACTGCTGAGAAATTCTGAATTTTCTCTTGAAGCAAAAGGTGGAGTAATACTTAAAGGGAACCGAGAGGGTGTAATACTGATTCCCATGAGCAAACAGGAAAGGATACTATACCCCACCGGTTCCCAAAGAATACTTATCGGCAAAGCATAAAACTCTTGTGAAAATGAACTACGTACTAACCACGTTCACTTCTCTGGTCTCTCCGACCTCTACGTACTGAGAGCATTAATAGTATGGACATGCTCCTACAGGGACGTATGGTGCTACTACCATACCGATATCGTAGTCAGATGGTTCCTAGGAGAACCAAAATCAGAAATCCATAGGAGAGCCAAGAGGCTCAGGATGGAGATAAAGGACGTGTTCCAGAAGTACGTAAAGGAATTGGAGACAAGAATGAACATGCTGAACAATTACCTACCGAGCAGCGCACTATACGGTAGAGTAGGGAAGCTCTGGGCCGTAGACTCCTTCCTCATTGAAGTCCCCTTCAAGACTAACAAGGAGACTTTTAAGAAGAAATTCGAACTTGAATTAAGGAGGAGGAACTACAAGCAAGCAGCTAAACTGCTTTACCATTACTTAAATAGTAAGGTGAGGTTCAAGGGAGAATTCGCTAAGAAGAGGAACTTCGGCTTCAAGGTATTCACTCTCATGTCACCAACAATGATCGTTCACGAGATTCAAGTGGAAATGGCTAACTTCCCCGACAACAAGGTCGGCTTCTCTGTCAGCGGTTACAAGGTGGTGGATAGGGGGTTTCTAGGCAAATCGTCAACTTGGTTGATCGGTTTTCCAAGTTTCAGAAGGTACGTGGAGTTTTTCGGGATCTTCTTGAGGAGGTATTGGAGACCCTACGCGACAAACCGGGAGATGAACTCTTCGTTTACGTAATAGCGTTGATCTACAACGCCATGATCTACACGTCTGTATTGTCACGAGTTCCAGAGAGTTAGGACGTTGAGAAACGAGAGTAGTGTAGGCTATGTTTGAAATTCTGTTTTTCTCCACAACCTATTATTTTCTATTACAATATAGGATTAATCTCTTGCTGTATTGAAAGATGTAATTGTATTTAATGCTTTATTTTATATAATATTATATTTCTCCCCTTCAAGCTTTATTGAATTATTTGCAATCGGGACACTCTCTCGACCAATACCAAGAGTCGAAGACAACCCTCATCACTTGAAACTTCTCTCTCAGCTTCATTAATGCAGAGGCCATCTGGATCTTGGTTTGGAACTCCTTCACCATTCGTACATTTCTCTAGTAGCGTAGGGGAAGGCTCCTATCATGTAAGCTTTCTTGGTGTTCAGATCGTAGATTGCGATTGTTAGTAATTGGACTCCGGATTCGAATCTCTTGTGTGCTTGACACATGATGTAGTTTCCTTGTCCGCTCGCTCTGTTTCTAGCTCTAGCGTATTCCTTGTGGTCGAACGTGTCGTCGATTATGATCACTACTGGTCCTTTGATTAGTTCTCTTAATTTGTCTAAGTAGTTCGTCCACGCTTTTTCCACTTCCTCTAACGCTTTGAGTAGGTTGTAATCTAGGTTGAACGTTTCTGAGATGTTCTTCACGCTAGCTTATGAATGCGATTAAGGCTAGCGCGATAACCTTTTTTGTTAGTCCTTGCATCCTTAGTGTTCCTACTACGAAATTGATGGTGTTTACGAGCTCTGTCTTAGCTCTACTTGCCAAGTCCTTGATCTCGTTTTTCATACCTTTTAATAAAATGACCTAGAATGTTAAAAACTTTCTAGGTAGTACCGTAGACTCGGTACTACTAAGGGAAAATATGATAACTGCTGAATATTATTTTTATTCTTGTACCAATTGTCCATCATTATACTTTCTGTATTTAATTATTTCAAATCTAACTTCTTGGCCTACATCATAAAATTCTTGAGATAGGATAGTTATATTATTATTTTTGAAATTACATATTAAATATCTTGACTCTCCCGAAGCTTCTACTGATTCTACTGTACAAGATAGATTACCTTTTCCTACTTCTACCCATTCTGGCCTAAACCCTATTTCTTGTACTTTTTCTTCCATTAAGTCTCCTGGTAAGAAATTCATTGGAAACTCGCCTACGAATTGCGCTACCCATTTTGTTTTTGGATATTCGTACAGTGTTTTAGGATCACTAACTTGTTCAAATTTGCCTTTATGAAGTACAGCAATTCTATCTGCTAGACTTAAGGCTTCTTTTTGATCGTGAGTTACGTAAATGAACGTACCTTTCAATTCTTTTTGTATTCTTTTCAATTCTCCCCTAGCTATTGTTCTTACTCTAGCATCTAGATTACTCAATGGTTCATCCAATAGGAAATAGTTTGGATTTCTTACAATTGCCCTAGCCAGTGCGACCCTTTGTTGTTGCCCTCCACTGATTTGTGTTACTTTTTTATCTAATATTTCTGTTATGCCTAAAAGTTTCGCCACTTTTTCTACTCTTTCCATTATTTCTTCTTTTTTGATTCCCCTCATCTTGAGTGGAAACGCTATATTATCTCTTACTGACATGTTTGGATATAGTGCGTAGTTTTGAAATACCATAGCAACGTTTCTCTTCTCTGGAGGTTTATCCGTAATGTCTACGCCATCTACTAAAATTTTTCCCTTATCTGATTTTTCAATTCCAGCTAGGATTTTCAATAATGTTGATTTCCCTTCTCCACTTGGTCCTAGTATTACAAAAAACTCTCCAGTCTCTATCTTCTCGGTTATGCCATTAATTACAATGTTTTTACCATATTTCTTTACAATATCTACTAATTCTACAGTCATCCTTTTATCCCTCCCGCTAGATATTCTCCTCTTAGATATTTTTGCAATGCGAAAGTTAAAATTATTACAGGAATTGTAAATATTAGCGAAAACGCTATCCCTGCTAATAGGTTTCCTCTGGTTACATCTTGATATATTGTTACTGGAAGTGTAGAGTGATAAGGGATTAATAGGATTGCATAAGTGAACTCATCCCATGAGAACATCCATGATATTAAGAATGCTGCCGCTATACCGGGTGCTGCTAGTGGCAAGAGAACCGAAAATAACCTATTAAATAAATTTGCGCCATCAACTCTAGCTTGATGTTCAAGGTCAATAGGTATTGACGAGAATGTGCCTTGCAAGATGAACGTAGCTAATGGTAGTGTTATTAGTGTCTGAGCTAGGGCTAGACCTATTACGGATTCAAAAAGGTGAAGTTTAAGAAAATCAACTACTATTGGGATGCCTATTACTATTGCTGGCATCATATTGGTAACTAGTAAAAGGATAATTATGGAATATGATATGGCTCTTGGTAGTCTACTTAAACCATATCCCGCTGGAATAGCTAATGCTATGGTAATGATTCCAACTAATGTTGCTGTTTCCAGACTTTTTATGAACGGATCAATGAATGCTGTACCTTGTAATGCTGTTATTAGGTTATTTAGTGTTAGTGATACCGGTAACAGTGAGGGAAATTTGGCTAAGACAGTATATTTCGGAGAATTAAATGCGAGTAGTACTAAAATGTAAAGTGGAAATAGAAAGTAAATTCCTACTATAATTGCACCTAAATATGTCCACCATCTCATGTTATCTACCTCCGGAGAGTTTGATTACTATGCCAGAAAATACTAGGATGAACCCAAGAAGTATCGTTGCTGAAGCTAAGGCTAATCCAACCTCTGGAAAGGTTGTAGTGTACAAATCGTATATTAAAGTAGTGAGAAGAGGGGGATGCTCGCCAATCAGTATTAATGGCAAAGCAAATATGTTGAATTCTTGCACTCCCCTTAGAATAAGTGATATCCCAATGAAGCTTCTAAGGTTTGGTAGTGTTATGTAGAAAAATCTCCTAATCGGCCCAGCTCCATCTATTGCAGATGCATAATATAATTCCTTTGGTATTGAGGACATTCCAGCCAACAAGATTAAGGCTATAATGGGTGTGTTTTTCCAGCTGTCCGCAATCATCACCACCAATAACGACGTGATTGAAGATTGGTACCAGTTTACGTTAAGACCAAAGAGAGAATGAAGAATTGCGTTAGCGTATCCTCCTGAGGTTTGAAAAATGAAGCTGAAAGTTACTGCTGCAACAACTGTTGCAATGCCCATTGGGATTATTGTTATTGTAGATAAAGCTCTTTTTCCAAAGAATTCTCTACTAAGAACTGATGCAACTAGAAAACCTAGAGCTAACTGTATTGCTAGTGCACCAATTGTAACTACAATTGTATCAATTATTGCGCCAGACAAATTAAAATACGATAGCTCTTTATAATTATATAAAGAGAAACCCCCATGCGGATCTTGAAAACTTAAATAAACGGCTTCAATAGTAGGAAAAAAAGCAAAACCAATTACGTATCCCAATGCAGGAAGTATTAATAAAAAAAGGGTTAACTTCACTTTACTCACCCATATAGTGGTCCAAATACTCCTTCCTCATACTCTTGTGCTACTGTCGCATTATAGTTTTGCAAGAGATACTGGTACATTTCCTTATTTGCTTGGCTCAATATCTGAGGTATTTGTGAATATGGTGCATGATTTACGATTATTTGATTAAACACATTATCTGCTATCTGTCCCCAAACAGTTATCCACGGTACTGGTTCTCTGAAAAATGAGTTCTGTAAGGCTTCCTCTTCAGCTTTGTATAGTGAACTTATATTACCTGGAAGGTTCTGATAAGCTTGCTGGTTCACCGCGGGCCATGAGAGGTATATGATAAATTCTCTTTGAACTTGTGGAGATAGTAAGAATTTAGCAAATTCTATTAGCGCATTAATGTCTGTTGCTCCCTTAGGTATTGCTAATACATCGCCACCTACTAGGTGATCATTGTTTACAGGACCAGTAGGACCAGGATAGAATCCTATGTTGCTCATATTAACACCTTCACTGGCCATAACGCTATAGATATATGGCCATTGATAATCAATAATATAGTAACTACCATCAATTAATCCCTCATAGCTTCCCCAATATCCATGAACGTAATCTGGGTTGAAATATTGTGAGAGATTGTATAGATATTCGAATGCCAGTATATCACCGGAGTCGTTAAATAAGAATGGATTTCCACCAGCCTGAACCATCCATTGATAAAGCTCAGTATAAGTACTATCTGCACCACCTCCTTGGAACATTATTGGTTTTATACCAGTTTTATTATAAATTATCTTTGCATATTGTAACAATTGCGACCAATTTTCTGGTGGAGAAGATAAACCTAATTGCTTGAATAGACTTGCATTATACCACACTAGAGGAATATTGGCTCTAAGAGGGATGAAGTAAATACCATGGTATACTTTTTGTTCATACTGGACTAATGATTGCATCGATGAAATTAGACTAACGTTCTGAGTAATTTGATTTAAATATGGGGTTAGGTTCATTAAATAATGACCATTAAGCAATTCGCCTATAACTAGGTTATCTTCACCTATTATAACTGGACCAACATTACCACTCATTACTAACTCTTCGACACTTTTTACTATATCGCCAGCACTTTCATCAACATAATTAATTTTAATATTAGGATGGGTTTTCTCAAATTGCGGAATTATTATTTTCTGTGTTATGTTAGCTTCGGATGGCGATAAATCGTCAAAATAGGTTATGGTAATTACTTGCGATGGAGATGTTGATGTAGCTGATTGTTGTGATGGTTTATGACTTAGTAGAGTTATCGCAGCAACAGCTCCTATTACGATTATTACTATTGCTACTACTATTCCTACTATTGTAGTTGTGGATAAACCACGTCTAGTTTTTTCCCTTTTGAAGAATTTGTCCGAGCGAGACACAGTATTATATATAGTTTATAGTGTCTAATAAACTTTTTTAAAAGTTAAAGTTACATAAGCTAGAACTTAGTTCTAATTAGATTTATTTATGGATGTTTAAAAACTTTAAATCTACTATATGACTATAATTATCTTTCAAGATAACTAGACGTATAGTTTAGAAATTCAAAATACGAACATCTAAGTTATATACAGCAAAAAGGGAGTAAATTTTTATGTAGTCAATAAGATTAATTTTTCACTATAATCCTAACAACTTTATAGTATTTTCAAATGCCGTCTTAGCCTTTTCTGCGATATCCTCTGGTACTTTAACCTCGTATATCTCCTCCTCTAAAGATCTCTTTACCTTATCTAAGGTTATCATATTCATATATGGACACCTAGCACAAGCACAAGCTTCCGTTGTTACAAGGGGGTAGAATTTCTTACTGGGATTCTTAATCTTCAGAGCGTTTATCATTCCTATCTCGGTTGCAACGATAAACTCCTCGCTTTTGCTCTCTTTTGAGAATTGTATCATTTGGTTGGTAGATCCCACAAAGTCTGCGCTTTCCAAAATTTCTAATGGTGCCTCCGGATGGGCCATTAACAAGGCATTAGGATACTTCTTCCTTGCTAATTCCACTAGTTGTTTAGTATAGTTGGCATGTACTATACATCTACCATTTGGCGGTACTTTGATAATCTTCTTGTTGGGGACTTTCTGTTGAACGTAATTGGCTAGATTAGCATCTGGTCCAAATAGTATTGTATCTGCGTTTAATTTCTGCACAACTTTCACTGCAGTTGAAGATGTTACTATGTAATCTGCTAGAGCTTTGGCGTAAATGCTGGTATTTATGTAAAGCACTACTGGGGCATTAGGATACCTCTCTTTATACTCTTGTAATGTTTTAACGTCAAGCGCGTCAGATAACGTACACCCCGCATTAGGGTCCGGTGAGAGTACTTTCTTGTCTGGATTTAATGCTGAAGCTTGTTCCGCCATGAAGTACACTCCTGCAAATACTATAATCCTAGCGCTAGTCTTCATTGCCTTAACCGCCAGATCGTAAGAATCTCCAGTGAAGTCTGAAACTAACTGAACAGCGTATTCCATGTAATTATGCCCTAAAATTATTGCATTCTTTTCGGTTTTTAGCTTCTTTATTTGACTGAGTAATTCTTCCACTCTTGCCATTTTCCGAACATGTGTTCGTATAGCGATCTAGTATAAAAACTTTTTGCAAATAATAAACTTTTTATTTAACCGAACATATGTTCGAATATGATCTACATTTTTGGCAGTGGCTTAGCGGGTCTTAGCGCTGCAATATCCTTACATAAATCTGGATACAAAGTAACTGTTATTTCAAAGAAAATTGATGGGGGTTCAAGTTATTGGGCCAAAGGTGGTATTGCTGCTGTTGGTAATGACGATTCTCCAGAGCTTCACAAGATCGATACTTTGAAAGTAGGTGATGGGTTATGTGACGTTAAAACTGTGGATTACGTTACAAGAGAGATTCGACACGTTATTAATACAATTGAAAGATGGGGTTTTAGATTTGATGAGGGTTTAAGGTTAGAAGGTGGGCATTCTAGGAAAAGGGTTTTGCATAAGACTGATGAAACTGGTAGAGAGATAACTAATTTCTTTTTAGACTTAGCTAAGAAAGAGGGAATTAATCTCGTTGAGGATAAGTTGATAGCCTTAAAGGTTAAGGATTGCAAGGTCGTAGGATTCGTAACGGAAAGGAGTGGAAGTTTCGATGCTAAAAAGATTGTTTTGGCTACTGGTGGTTATGGTTATTTATTTAAATTTACTTCTAATCCCAGTACGAACGTGGGAGATGGTATAGCCATAGCCTTTAGGGCAGGAGCTTTAGTTTCTGATATGGAGTTTGTTCAATTTCACCCTACAGTTACAACGTTTGATGGACAAGCTTATCTATTAACTGAAACTCTAAGAGGTGAGGGAGCTATCCTAGTAAACGAGAAGAGCGAAAGGTTTGCTTTCAATTATCACAGTAAGGGTGAATTAGCGCCAAGGGATATTTTAAGTAGGGCTATTTATGATCAGTACAAGAAGGGGCATATAGTTTATATCGATCTTTCACCAATTGAAAATTTTGATAAGAAATTTCCAGTATTGAGTAATTATGTAAAAAGGTACGGTAAGAAGTTGCAAGTTTTTCCTGGGGCTCACTATACTATAGGCGGTATTAGGGTTAATACTCGTGGCGAGAGTAATATTAATGGTTTATATGCAATAGGTGAGGTTGCCGATACTGGATTACACGGATCAAATAGGTTAGCTAGTAATTCTCTTGCTGAGGATTTGGTTTATGGTGTGAATCTTGCAAGGTATATTGATAATTGGGAGGGATTAAGTGTTGATGACGCTAAAGAGATTGTTGATGTGAAGTTAAGAAATGGTAATAATGGGCTGAGCTTAGAGGAAATTAGAGAGTATAATTGGAATTATTTAGGGATTGTGAGAAATGGTGAGGTACTGAACAAGCTAGTTAAGATTTACGAGTCTTATACCACTCTTAATGATAACGCTATGCTCGTTAGCTTATTAAGTGCTAAAGGGGCGTTGTTAAGAACGGAAAGCAGAGGTACACATTATAGAGAGGATTACTCAAATAAGAGTTGGGAAGACGGTAAGAGAATATATTTTATGGTGAGTAGGAATTGATTGATTGGATTTACGTTAAGAGGCTCTTAGACTATTTAGAAGAGGACGTAATGCCAGAGGATATTACTACTAAATTTTTAGAGGGTATAAAGGCAAGGGGTGTTGTCAAGTGTAAAGATTCTGGAATTTTAGCGGGTAATAGGTTTATTGTTCCTTTCCTAAAGTACTTAGGGTTTTCTAACATAAACGGGAAGGAAGACGCTAGTGAGATTAACAAGAGTGATGTTGCTTTGATTTTTGAGGGCGAGGCTGATATTTTGACTGTTGAGAGGCTTATTTTAAATTTCTTAGGCAAGCTTTCTGGTATTGCAACTATTACAAACTTGATGGTTAAGAGGGCTAGGGAGGTTAATCCTAATGTAAGAATTTCTGGTACTAGAAAGACTACCCCGGGCTTTAGATTATTCGAAAAGTACGCTATTGAGGTGGGTGGTGGTGATCCTCATAGGTATAATTTATCTGATGCTGTTTTGATTAAGGATAACCACATTGCTTTGTACGGAAATCTTGAGGAGTTGATTAAGAGGATTAAGTCTATGGTGAGTTTTACTAAAATTATTGAAGTTGAGGTTTCTTCTTATGAAGACGCAATAAGGGCGTATAAGGCTGGTGTTGATGCTATATTACTAGATAATATGAGACCTTACGAGATTATACCAATAGTTAATGAACTTAGGGGTAAGGTTATTTTGGAGGCTTCTGGTGGGATTACTCTCGATAATGTTGTTGATTACGCTAAGACCGGCGTTGACGTTATTTCCAGTGGTTATATTACGCATAGTTCAAAATCTTTGGATTTTTCCCTGAATGTAGAAAAAATTTAATTTTGGAAAAACTTTTTAAGTAATGTGTTATAACCTAACGTGTGTTAAACGTTAAGGAATGTAAGCTTGGTTTTAACGAGTGCGTTAAGGCATTAATTGAAAGGATAAAATCGTCAAGTGCTGAAGTTTTTGCTATTATTGACCACTCTGAGAACGCAAAAAAGGTTGGACTTAATTTAGAGCCGACTATCGTAATCTATTTTGGAAACCCTAGGGTTGGTACTTTGTTAATGCTCGAGAATAGGCATGTCGCTTATGAGTTACCGTTAAGGTTCCTAGTCTGGAGCGAGAATGGAATTGTTAAGATTGGTTATAGAAAGCCAAGTAAGGTTGGAGGGGAGTATAATATAAGGAATGGAGAGTTGTTGGAGAAGATGGATAAGCTCATGGAGAGTTTACTCTCTAACCTTTAATTTCTGGATATCTGCTATCAACTCGTCTAATACCATTCTTACGGCTATTAGAGGTTTCTCGTGGGATAGAAAAAATTTTTTGCCTTTTTCAGTTATAAAGTACTTCTTTATATCTTGTCCTCTATCGTTTTTCATAACTTGTGATATTGTTAGTCCTCTTCTTTCTAAGTTTTTCAATATAACGTATATTGAGCCTTCTGGCAGTTTATAATTCAACTTCTCTCTTATTATCTTTTCGAGTTCGTATCCATGTCTTGGCTCTTCTAAAAGTGTCTTTAAAATTAGTAATGTTATAATCCCACCAAGAATCTTTTCTGTTCTTCTCGCCACAAAGAGCTATAGAGGATTTACGGATAAAAAGTTTACCCAAATAATGGTACCTTACTTTTCTTTGGAGGTCTAGGAATCAATGCTATTAATGCTCCAGCGATGAAAGCCATTATGGTTACTATTTCGCTTGCAAATACTAAGTTTGAAACCTGAGATATCGCTCCTACTACTATTGGTCCAATAACTCCCCCACCAGTAACTCCTAGTCCCCAAACTAGCGAGTTGGCAAAACTGGCTGAGTTTCTAGGTACGAAATCTCCAACTATTGATAGCATTAATGGAAATGCGCTGAAGTTAAAGAATCCAAATAGTGACAGTAAGGCAATGTTTGGTATTCTTAGGAATAGAAGTAGCATTATGGCTGCACCAAAGGTCGATATGGCATAAATTAGCCTTCTACCTACTCTGTCTGATAGAAATCCCAGTATCGGTTGCCCAACTACAGCTGCAGCTAGGGCAATGGTAATCACTTCACCTAAATTAACGTTATAAGAGTAACCATAATTTTCTACTAATAATGTCGGAAGGAATTGTGAGATACCTTGGCCAAATATACTTCGTAATAGCGCAATAATTGTTAGTAAGATTACCACAAATAGTGCACTTCTGGTATTGGTCGTATTAGAAAGGGAAGGTGTTTTAGGATCTTCTTCTTTAGTAATAGTAATCTTTAGGAATAATGATGGTAATGCTGCTATTATTGATATTAAGCCTATTATTAAAGCATCTAAGGTCATGTCCTTATTCAATATTGCAAATAGGGATAATGTTAATGTTGGGTAAATCGCTCTACCTAGGCTACCCATTGATCCGTTTATACCCAATGCAATACCCGCATTTCCCTTGTATGTAATTGATAAAACAGCGGCACCTATTGGATGATAGAATGCTGATGCAAAACCCGCTATCGCTACTGAAATAAATGTTAATGGCAAGACGTGGAGTTGTAGTGAGTAGCCGAATAGTATTAGTCCAATTCCCCACAGTAGTATTCCTATTCCCATTATCCTGGAATAGTTAGTAAACTTATCTGCTATTCTAGAAACTAATGGTGAGGCTAATGCGGATATGCCAAAGAAAAATACACCGGATAATATTCCAATTAAGAATTTCGATATGTTAAGATACGTTATTAGAAATGTGAAGGCTACCGGAAGAAACCAGCTATTTCCGTCGTTTATAAAGTGAGATAATGAAGTTAAGGTTAATATTCTGACTTTCATAGGAATAGATTAAAATTTTACCCCTAAAAATTTTACCCCTATAGTTTGGATAAGTCAACAAGCACTCTATATACCTCTGCGTTACTCCACGCTTGTGCAAAACATCCCCTTGGCCTATATGGTGGTATATCATCAAAAATTTCCGGGATATATCCTTGATGTTTGCTGGCGTGGGTTAGAAGGGGATTTAGATATTCTAGCAAAAGTTTTAATTCCATTATGTTGGTTTCAAGTTTTAACTTAGCATCAACGTATGCACCTAGTAGCCAAGGCCATATGGGTCCATTATGATAAGCCTCATCCCTACTTTTCCTATCCCCCTTATATACTGGTTTATAGTTAGGATCTTCTCTACTTAAACTACTTAATCCGTATTGCCTAAGCAATTTACTTTCAATAAGTGTTAAGATCTTAGAAGCTAAATTCTTATCATCTATTATAGGGAATGGTAAAGAAATAGAAAATATCTGATTAGGTCTTAAACTTTTATCGGGAATGTTATCCCAGCTTATATAGTCGTAAAGACTGTTTTGTGAAATGAATTTCTCTGCAAATGATTTCTTAACTTTTTCTGCTATATCTGCTAAATATTCAGCTTTTTCTCCTAGTTCCTTAAGTAAGAATTCAGTTATCTTTAATGCGTTATACCATAATGCGTTTATTTCAACAGCTGCTCCTTCTCTTGGAGTTACTATTCTACTATCATAAGATGCGTCCATCCAAGTTCTTGGGGCTCCTTTGTGGAAAATTAGATTATTAATGTTATAGACTATTCCATTTCCCTTAGAATACCAGTCTATTATATCCAGAACCTTGTCAATCACGCTTCTAATGAAGTTCTTATCTCTTGAGTAAATATAAGTTTTGTAAATTGCGTTTATGGCCCAGAGTGAAATATCGACACCTTTGTATACTGGTTCTCCGTTATAGCTTATGAAATTGTTTGGTAGCATACCCTTCTTTTCAAGATTTAAATATCTGAGAATTATCTGTTTAGCAATATCGTATTGTTTATCAATAAGTAGAAGTCCCTCCAAAGATATGAAAGTATCTCTTCCCCATTCGTCGAACCAGTGATATCCAGCTATAATTGCCCAACCATCTTTTCCTTTAACTACAAAGTCTTTTCCTGCTACAGAAAGAAGCTTTAAAATATCATGATGGTCATTTTCTTCAACGTTTAAATCCTTTGGACGTTGGTCGTAATATACTGTAACTGAGATCTTATTTGAGGTTGAGATAATGCAGAATGGATTATATAAATCTTCTATGTAGTTATTTCCTAACTCTTGATCTAGTTTATAAATAAAGTTATAATACCAATAACCAGAATTCACTAGCTCATACTTATCATAAATTTCAAAGTTCAAAATTCTCTTTCCCTCATATAATACATAAATTATATTTGGCGGATAAATCTCGTATGTAAAGAATTCGTTTTGGAATTTTTTAGCTAGATGGTGACTTCTAAAAGTGATGAAGGGACACAATTTGAATTTACCCCTTGTTGCAATATAGGTAATTGTTATAGCATTGTAACCTTTATGAACCTTTAGAGTTTTTTCCACTTGTGAATAGCCGAAGTCATAATGCCAGGTTATTTTATTGTTACTGTTTTTTTCAACGTTGACTAAATATTTATACCCATCTGGATAATATATGTTAGGATAATAATTAGTTGACATCGGGTATGTATTCCCGTTAATAAGTAAGAAGTCTTCAAACTTAGAAAGTATTAGGAATCTGTGATGTGGCTGGTTTAATGGAACTATTAAGTATCCGTGATAAGTTCTGGAGTTTATTCCACATATCGTGGATGACGCATATCCTCCAGTCCTAGTTGGTAAAAGCCATTCCTCCTCGCACTGGTCTAAGGGAATCATCCAAGGGTTATATATGGTTTAAGAGCTTATTAATTGCTATTATGAATTCAGCGTGAGACCATACTAAAGGTGTAACTGATGTTGGCTCAAAAGTTTCTGGATCAACTTGTTCTGGTAAAAAGCCAGTAGGCAATGCCCTATTAATTACCCATTTTATGTACTCGTTTGCCTTATTTTTATCGTTAATTGACGCATAATATTCAGCTAACCATAATGTTGTAATTATCCAAGGATTCGGTTGTTTTTTCCTTCTCTGATACATATCGTTCTCATACCTTATTACTCCACCGTTTACGATCAATTTATTTTCAATCTCGTTAATGGTATTTATCATAACTTTGTCATTTGCATCTACAAGACCAAAGAAGAATGGAGCATAGAGACTCGAGTCCACGGTTAGATCTTGATTGTTTTCTTCATCTATTCTTCTAACAAACCTTCCATTATATGTCATTCGTTTCAAAACCATTCCTTTTAATAAACTTGACGTATCACTTAAGTCTTCACTTAATATTTCATCTCCTATGTCGTAAGCTAACTTTGCTCCCTTTGTCAACGCACCATAAACTGTAGATACTGTATAAATATGTATGCCGTATCTTTCTTCCCATAGATCAAAAGATGGTTTTGGCAATCCCTCTTCCATAAAGGACATCATAAATTTTAAGGCTGGTTTTACGAACTTCTTATATAATGGAAGTATCTCGTCAATATCTTCATATTTTTCGTAATGGCTAGCTATTGCCCATACTTCTAATGCTGTCTCATCTTCCTGAATCGGATATATTCTTTTCCCTTTATAAAACCAAGGATGCCAAGAACTAGCTAGAGTTGTATTTGGATTGTATTTATGGTATAAGAAACCCTCAGAATTTACTATATTAGAAATGAATTGAAAGTGTCTTAATGCTAATTCTTTGTAGCCAGCTAGATCTAGAGCATAAGCAGCTATTGCAGCATCCCTAGGCCAACAATATTGATATGAATCTCCATAGATCTTTACAAAGGAGAAGTCTGAGGAAGCTATTATTGACCCGTTGATGTCCATGTGATTTCTAATTACAAAAAGGCTTACATCGTAGATTCTCTTAATATCTTGCATTAAACTGTTTCTGAAGAGTTTATTTTTCTTTAACCAATTCCGCCAAAACATATAGGTTAACGTGAACGAGGTCTCTACGTTTGCGAAGTTTATTTTTCTTATTTTTTGCCTTAAATCCTCTAAGTTCTTATCTGCAACAATTACGTAGTATATTTTTACATAGGAATTAGGATCTATATTTGTTTCTATACCTATGCTCGAATTCACATCCCCATTTTCTATACCATTAAGCCCTAAATTACCATCATAAATATCTCCAATCAAATCGCCTTTGCCTACATTATATTCAGAAAATGTCGATGTTGTAGTAAATGCTTTAAAGGCTAGATATCGTTTAGATTTGTAATGGACAATTGAAAGAGATAGAGGATCATAAAATGCGGTATCCCCAAAGGGATTAGAGTATAAATTTATATCATGTATAAAAAATGTTTTTATATTTTTGTTATTACTTTCATTATTTGCTATTTTTATAATAGACATATATATTGGATCCTCAAAATCTAAAAAAATGTAAGAGAGAAGAGAGAGTCCTAATTTCTTAATATCGCTCCTAATCTCAACCATATTTGCTTCATCTAGATATAATACGGTAGTTTCCCATTCTTCATCTAGAGATAGAACGTTCCTATCTTTATCCCAAATAGCTAACCTAATCGGGTTTCCAGAGGTCTGGTTTTCCATTCCTATGTAAGGATAATAAATATCAACTATTCTACCTTTCTCATCAAAGTTTATCAGCATCTTACCATTTCCTATGGAAGAAACTCTCATGGTGAAATGCCTTTCACGTTAATATTGTATCATGAATTCTACTGCCGACATTTATAAACTTGTGTGGATAAATTCTAGAACCTATGATTTCACTACCTTCCCCTATTATTACATCGTCTGCAATTACACTATTTATTATTCTAACTGGTTTCTCATCATTTGACCTTATCTCGACATGCCTACCTATTATCGAATTTTCAATATATACGTTATCTCCAATATAACCTCTGTCCATAATCGCGCTTCTTATTATCTTAACTCCTTTGCCAATCATCGTGAAATTATCTATATTAGATTCCTCTATATATGTATACTCACCTATTTGGCAATGTCTTCCTATAAGCACATCCCCTTCAATTTTTATGAGCCCTTTTTTGAATTTTCTCTGTATTTCCTTTCTTCTCTTCCTTGAATCCGGACTTGTTCCTTGTACAAATATACGTCTATTAGGATCTATCCTTATCCCACCTATTTCAGAATCTGGTAATGTGTGCAAAAGCGTAATCATTGCGTCCAAATAACGCTCTGGAGTACCTATATCAAACCATATTTCCTTCATGGGATATCCATAAATAGGGTAACCCTTATTTATCAGATATGGAATTATATCCTTTCCGAAATCCATTTTACCCATCTTGTACATTTCCTTCACATCGTTACTCTTAAATATCTTCCTTATCTCAGGGGAGAGAATATAAATTCCCGTATTTATGAGATCTGAAGGTGCATCCTCCCTTCTTTTAGGCTTTTCAACAAATTTTCTTATTGCCAAGTCTCCAGTAGTATCGGCTACGCCAAATTCACTAAGGTCTCCTTCATATTTCTTTAACACTATAGTCATTAGCGAGCCTTTAGATTCATGAAATTCTAATGCCTTTACTATATCTAATTTGAATATATTATCACCTTGTACTACTATAATAGGTTCATTGATGTCATAATATTCGATATTTATTCTGACAGAGTCAGCGTTACCTATACTATCTACTCTCGGTTGATACTTAAAGTGAACTCTTGGCTTAATCTTATATCTTGCAGAAAAACCAATACCCTCCTTGAATAAGTCGAATAAAGACCTATAATTTACATATCCTCTTACACCAAAGATAAACTCCTTAATTCCTTGTTTAGCTAACTCTAAAATCGTGTATTCAATAAGGGGTCTATTAAGTAATCTAACAGCTGCTTTAGATGTCTCTATTGTTAAAGGTCGTAATCGAGTAGCCTCTCCACCTATAGGAATTATGACTTTTACATCTGATATATCCCACTTAGCCATCAAATAATATTTATGATTGTTGTAAGTTATAAAAAGATATGAAAAGAATAATATTGGGATTTGAAGTTCATCAACCATTTAGAATTAGAAGAGATTTCTTCTGGAACCCTAGATTTAGGCAAAACTTAGAGGATAGATTTTTCGATACGGATAGAAATAAAGAGATATTTGAGAGAATAAAGAAGAACTGTTATATTCCTGCAACTAATATAATACTCAACTCCATTGAAAGAGCTGAAGAGGAAGGTAAAGACGTTAAATACTTCTTTTCAATTTCAGGTACTTTCTTAGAGCAAGCTGAAAGATGGGGAAGAGAAGTAATAGAGTTGTTTCAACAATTAGCGTATACGCATAAAGTTGAGTTTCTAGCACAAACCTATTACCATTCAATAACTGGACTTTGGGAAGATAAAAGTGAGTGGAAAGAGCAGATTAAAATGCATAGGGATGCTATAAAATCGTTTTTTGGGCAATATCCTACTACTTTTGAAAATACAGAATTAATAACTAAAAGGGATATTATAGAAGAAGCTGAAAAGATGGGCTTTAAGATGATTTTAAGTGAGGGAACTAGCAAGAATTTAAATGGAAGAAGTCCAAATTATGTATATAAATTAAAGGGACATGAGATTAGAATATTGTTTAGAAATTATATATTAAGTGACGATATAGCTTTTAGATTTTCTAATCCAAACTGGGATCAATATCCGTTAACAGCTTCCAAATATGCTGATTGGATAAGTAAGAGTGAGGGAAATGTGGGATTAATATTCGTAGATTACGAGACTTTTGGAGAACACCACAAGGAACATACTGGAATTTTAGAATTTCTCAAATGGCTACCAATAGAGCTTGAGAATAAAGGAGTGGAAATGATAATGCCAAAGAACGTTTACAATGATGTCTACGATGAAATAGAGATCTCTCATATCACATCATGGGCAGATATAGAAAAAGATGAGAAAAGTTGGTTAGGTAATATAATGCAATGGGCTTACGATGACGCAGTCAGAAGAGCTGAAATGCCATCAAAGGAATTGGGTGGCGATTATTTAAGAGTATGGAGATATTTTACTACGAGCGACAACTACTATTATCTTTATTTAGGGCATGGGAGTCCAGCTGAAGTACATTCATATTTTAACGCCTTTGGATCCCCGATAGACGCGTTTATAAATGAATTTTATGCAATATCAACATTTATACATGAGGAGATAAATAAATTAAATATTAGGAATGAGCCTTATATATTCATGTTAGGAGATAAGAGAGCATCAATAGCTTGGAATGAAAAAGAGTTCATGGAAATTATAATGAGAGATGAAAGGTTTAAAACTCATTTGAAAAACTTAAGGCAGTGGTTAGGAAATGAGAAGGATTGAATCATTATGGTTACCTGAGGATATTAAAAAAGTGTGGATGATAACATTTGAATTGCAAAAGATAGCAAGCGTGGGAGGATTAGGAAATGCTGTATATAATATTGCTAAACATCTAGCTGAAAAAGGAGTAAACGTTACGGTTTTCTTACCATCTCATGGAAGACATCTAAATGAATATTATAGGTCTCTCTTAAGTTTAAGGCATATTGACATGGTTGTTGAAGGAAGAAGAAAGGGTATAGATAATAACTATTACAATTATAAAATAGGGTTTGAAGAAGGAAAAATAGATAATTTCAAGGTAATTCTGGTAAAAGGATTAGATTATAATACTGGTAGGGTATTGGATTCGTGGAACGTTTATGATAACACATTGGAGAAAATTTCGTTACTAACAAGAGGATTAGAGGGGTTCACTTTAGGCAATATGTCTAACCTTCCAGATATCATCCATGCACAAGATTGGCACGCTGTAATTCCCGCAGTTAGGATAAAACAGCTATTGGAAGAGAGACGAACAATCATCCCAGTTATTTACACTATTCACTTACTGAATTATATCGGTGTACCTTGGCATTACGCTTCTCAAGACTGGTCTGGAATTGAGGATTGCTGGCATTATATTTGGATGGTAGCTAAGCACGAATTATACAAATATTCATATGTATGGGATGTGTTGTCAAATGGAAAAATTGAGAAATTTGGTTGTTACGAGTCTGATATGGTAAGCAGTGTAAGTTACAGTTATTTAAGTTTCGACGTATTTAATTTTGTAGGAAATTGGGTAGCCAATAAATCATGTGTAACATATAATGGTACGGATTGGGATGTAGAAGAGATTCAGAATAAGGCTGTTACAATGTATGGGACTAAGGATAGAAGGGAGTTAAGGAGAAGGCTACTTTCATCTCTACACTCACTTAGAGTTATTCCAGAGGATTACACTACTGGCAATATGCTATGGAATAGTAGAGGTATGTTAGGATTAAGAGATGATTGGACTTATGATGATTTAGGAGAAGGACCTTTGGTTTTATTTACTGGGAGATTAGTATATCAAAAGGGTGTAGATTTACTTTTTAGGGCTATGAAAACTGTTGTGAATGAAATAAATAATGCTAGGCTTTTGGTTTTTGGAATTCCATCCGGAGATTATAACTTACTTTGGGATATTATACAGAGGGCTTCAGAAATTAAGGATAACATGAGGTTAATAGTAGGTAGAATGGATTTAGATTTATATAAGTTATTTCATTACGTTTCTTCAGTCTTCGTCATTCCATCTAGATGGGAACCATTTGGTATAAATTCAATTGAGGCTATGGCTATGGGGTTACCAGTAATTGCCTATGCTGTAGGAGGTTTAAGAGAAACTGTAGTCGACATTAGAGAGGATAAGGATAATGGAACAGGTTTCTTAATTAAACCTGAAAGTATAGACGAATTAGCTAAAGCTATAAAGACTGCGTTATATTTGTCAGAGGCTTCTGAGCTTAATAGAAGCGATTTACTATATAAGGTGAGTGAGGTCAAAGTAGATAATGCGAGATACTGGGATAAGGTACGTGAAAATGCAATAACTAGGGTTAAGACTAGATTTAGATGGGACGCAGTAATAAACTCTTTAATTGAGTGCTATAGAAAGACTCTCGATATGGCTAAATATAGGGCTTTAGCCTCCTTTTGAGGAGATATTATGAATATAAAGGACGCATTGGAAAAAAAGGACGTCAATTATCTGATAAGGAATATAAGAAGTTTACTCAATTTACTAAAAAGTAAAGATGGATTAGAAAGAGAAGTTGGATGGAAAGCTATAGATTTCTTAATTGAAACCGGGAATGTTAATGAACTAGTTCAGTACAAGAATTACCTAAGATCGTTACTGTGGCACAGATTAAAAGGAGTTAGAGATGACGCTTGGAAACACTTACATGTATATAAGATCTTACAGACAATCGGAATCGAGAGAGCATTAACTGCGCAATCAGACAAGATAAAATGGTCTGCTTGGAATAATGTGCTAAATTTAATTCAACTAGAGATAGTTTCAAAAGAACATATCAGAAGCGTTAGATACGCCTACTGGAGATTGTTAAGAAGTATATATCCGACTATTAGGAAAAAAGCTTGGAGACATTTTGTTAAATTAGTTCATGAAGGAATATTTGACTCCTCAGATAAGGATAGGTTCTTAGAATTTCTAAAGAGTAACAAAGCAAATATTAGAATACTGGCTTGGAAGACAGCTTTTATGCTAGTTAAAGAAAATTTCATCAGTTTAGACGAGTTAAAGACGAATATTAGATATCTAGAAGAGCTAACTATGCAACAAAGTAAAGTTAAAAAAGTTGCTGAGAAATTAATTAAAGAATTAACTTGAAAGTTGGAATTGTAGGAGG
Source organism: Sulfolobus sp. E5-1-F (assembly GCF_009601705.1). Lineage (NCBI taxonomy): Archaea > Thermoproteati > Thermoproteota > Thermoprotei > Sulfolobales > Sulfolobaceae > Saccharolobus > Saccharolobus sp. E5-1-F. The sequence goes on from NZ_CP045687.1 coordinate 1,424,206, forward strand.
AGGGATAGTAGGTTTATTTACTGCTTATTACTTAGGTAAGGAAGAGATAAAAGACATTATAATATATGAAAAAAGTTTCTTAGGAGCTGGCTCTATACATGCTGCAGGATTAATAGAACCATATAGATTTGATAAAATAAATACCATTAGCATGATTAAAAAGATGTTAAAATATAAAATGAATGGAAGTACTGACATAAAGGAAGTTGATAAAGTTTGGCTGATTGAGCTCATTAAGAATCTTGAAAAAGATCCTCCAAAAGAAGCTTGGGATACAATGAGAGAGATGGCTAAATTTTCTTTGTCGGAATACAAGAGGATGGCTGAAGAAAAGAACGATTTCGATTACTATGAAGATGGTCTTCTTGAATTATATCACAATTCTAAAGAGTTTGAGAATGGGATAGAGGATGAGAAAAAGAGTCCTTTTAGTCCTAAGTTTGAAGTAGAGGAGATAAGGGGTTTCGCAGGCGGGATATTCTTTCCGGAACTAAGTAGAATATCTACTGAAAAATTTGTTAATAGAATTTCAAGAGAAATCAGTAACAATATAAAGGTTAGGAGTGAAGAGGTTAGCAAGGTATCTGAAGAAGGATACATAAATGAGGAAAAATATGATTTAGTAATAGTAGCAGCTGGGATTTGGTCTAGAATCCTTAAAATTCCATTAACTGCGTTTAAGGGTTATGGGTACAGAGTAAAAGGCGTTAGCAATTTAAATCGCGCTGCAGTTATTGTAGATTATGGTCTAGCTATCTCGCCATTAAGTGATCACATAAAGATAACTGGAGGATTTGATGCAGACTTTTCAATTGACTCTAAAAGAGCTGAAAAATTTCTAAAAAAGGCTGAAGAATTAGTTGATATTCAATACGTTATCGATCTAAACATGGGTTTTAGGCCATGCTCACCAGATGGTTTCCCAATAATAGGAAGGAGAAATAATCTAGTATTGGCTACTGGAGCGTGCAGATTAGGATGGAGTTATGGGCCCGCTATGGGTAGATACGCTGCCGATCTAGCTTTAGGTAAAGTGAAGGATGTCGGCTATCTTTCACGATACTATCATGAATAGAAGCTGGATATACCAGACCAATAATGTTTAAAGTATAGAAAATTCCCATAAAATTCTAGTGTAATTTAAAAGAAATGGGGCTTAAGAAATAATTTAAACTATTAATACGTAGAGTATTATTGATGAGCGAGAGCCAAGAACTAAGAAGAAAATTGATTGAAGCTAAAAAACTGATATTAGATGGTTTTGTTGACCAAGGAATTGAACTTCTCTCTAAGACAATTACCTCAGAAAACATTAAAGAGTCAAATTGGGTTATATGTAATATAATAGATACAGCAGATTGTGAGGCTGTTGTAAAAACCCTAGATTCCATAGGAAAAATATTTGACATGTCTCCTTGTGCTAATATAAAGAGAATAGTTTACTGTTATGCGTTAAAGAATAAAATGAGTGAATACGTTGATTTAACACTAGACATTATAGTTAAGTTAAATAAAAAGGATTTATTAGATAAACTATACAATGATTTGAAAAATGAAAAAATCAATCCAGAGTTCTTATTGAAGATAGGAATTGCTTACAAGAAACTAGGTGCAGTTAGAGAAAGTAATGAGGTCTTAAGGAAAGCATGTGAAAATGGGTTAAAAGAAGCGTGCGAAAACATTAAAGAAATAGCTAGTAAGATTATGTAATGAGAAAAACTAAAATAGTAGCCACTTTAGGCCCTTCCTCAGAAGAAAAGGTAAAGGAGCTTGCAGAATATGTTGATGTTTTTAGAATAAATTTTGCGCATGGAGATGAAACATCTCATAAGAAATACTTTGATCTCATTAGAACGTACGCGCCAGAGTCTAGCATCTTAGTAGATTTGCCAGGACCTAAATTGAGACTAGGAGAGCTTAAAGAACCAATAGAGGTGAAGAAAGGAGATAAAATAATTTTCTCCCAAAAAGATGGAATTCCAGTTGATGACGAGCTATTTTATTCGGCTGTAAAAGAAAACTCATACATCTTAATTGCTGATGGTACAATACGTATAAGGGTTACATCGAAAAGTAAAGATAGAGTAGAGGGAATTGTTATAGAGGGTGGGGTTTTATTATCGAGAAAAGGAATAAACATCCCTAACGTCAGTTTAAAATCTGGAATAACAGATAACGATTTAAAACTTTTGAAAAAAGCCTTAGATCTGGGAGCAGATTACATAGGTCTCTCTTTTGTAATCAGTGAGGATGATGTAAAGAAGGTAAAGGAATTTGTAAAAGATGATGCGTGGATTATTGCAAAAATAGAGAAGAGTGAGGCGTTAAAGAATTTGACCAATATTGTTAGGGAATCAGATGGAATAATGGTAGCCCGAGGCGATTTGGGAGTTGAGACTGGGTTAGAAAATTTACCTTTAATTCAAAGGAGAATAGTAAGAATCTCAAGAGTATTTGGTAAACCTGTTATTTTAGCAACCCAAGTGTTGACTTCTATGATAAACAATCCTATACCTACCAGGGCGGAAATTATAGATATCTCTAACTCAATCATGCAAGGTGTAGACTCTATAATGTTAAGCGATGAAACTGCAATAGGTAATTATGCAGTAGAAAGTGTAAGAACTCTTCATAATATCATAAGTAATGTCGAAAAGAGTATAAAGCATCGACCAATTGGACCACTAAATAACGAAAGTGATGCAATAGCTTTAGCTGCTGTAAACGCAAGTAAAATCTCTAAGGCAGACGTAATAGTAGTGTATACTAGATCAGGTAACTCAGTGTTGCGCGTATCGAGATTAAGGCCTGAATGCAACATAATAGGGATTTCTCCGGATCCTAAACTATCTAAGAAGTTCAAGCTATGTTATGGTGTAATACCCTTGAGTATAAGCAAGAAAATGGAATCCATAGATGAAATAATAGACATTTCAACCAAACTGATGGAGGAAAAAATTAAGGACTTAAGAGTTAAAAAAATTGTTATTGTAGGAGGGGATCCGAAACAAGAGGCAGGGAAGACTAACTTCGTTATTGTTAAGACATTAGAAAAGCAAAAGAAATGACAAAATTATTGCAAAGATTATGATTATAACAGAGAAGATAGTATTCTCAGTCTTTTTTGGTTTTATAGAACCTTTCTCCAAATCCTTTTCATAAGCTAAATACGTGTATAGACCGTAGAGTATAGTTAGTACACCTAAAATTATCATAACCTCACCGTAAATTATTGGTGCAGACTGAGTATTGTTAGTTGGTTTTAGAAGATGTAAAAAGAGTACAAATTTAGCTATAACAAACCCAAAACCTATTAGAGCGATTCCAGTTCTTATCCAGGCTAATAAGTCCTTTCATTTGCTAGATGATCAGAATTTGACATATTTAAACACCCTAAGGTTAAATACCTATGAATATAATTTGTTTATAAGTGATGAGCTTCCAGGCTTAGATCGATGAAGAGGGATGTGCAAACGCTGAGTTAGGTTTTATATTTACTTTACCAACCATTTACTCGTGGATCCAAAGGAATTGTTAGCAACGTACACTTTGAACTACCTAAGGGGAAAGAAGATTGTAGGCATTGGTACTGGAAAAACTGTTAGAAAATTGATAGAAGTTTTGAGTAAGGAAGAAAATCTTAAAGAAGGCGTATTATTTGTTGCAAGTTCGATCGATACTGAAATTGAACTAAGTAAACGCGGTTTTAAAGTAATTTCCCTTCTTTCTGCTATTCAACCTGAAATTTACGTTGATAGCTTCGATGTAGTTACTAAAGACGGTATTATGATAAAGGGTGGAGGGGGCGCTTTGCTTAGGGAGAAGCTTTTAACATATTTTTCTAAATATAGGATTTTTATAGGAGAATTTAACAAATTAAAGGATTCTAAATTGGTTGATGTTCCGATTGAGGTTATAAACGTTGGTGTAAGTTATGTTAAAGATAAACTAGAGAGAATGGGATTTAATGTGAGAATAAGAGAGGGAAGCGGCAAAATGGGACCAATTATTTCAGATAACGGAAATGCGATTTTAGACGTTTCCGTTAAGACTGAAGACTTGTGCGAGTTTGACAGAATGATAAAGACTATACCATCAATAGTAGAAACTGGGATTTTCTGCAAACAGTTATATAATAAGATAATATTAGCTAATGAAGAAGGTAGAATTGAGGAAATGTATGCGGGGGACGGGATTTGAACCCGCGAAGGCCTTCGCCAGCGGATCTCTCACTAAAGGGTCTTGAGTCCGCCCCCTTTGACCAGCTCGGGCACCCCCGCTCAATTTAAATATAAGCTCGTTTTCCTTAAAAAGTTTTAGAAGAGAATTTACATTTTCTTAAGGACTAATGACGTTAGTGTTGATCTCACACCTTTAGTCGCTCTTATACTTTCAATTATCTGGTTTAACTCGTTAGAGTCCTTAGCTTGAACCTTAACCAGAATATCGTAATCACCGGAAATTTCCATAACCTCTTTAACACCATTAATAACTGATAAACGACGAGTGACTGATGTGGTATAAACGTTAGAATCACATTTAACTGAAATTAGCGCTTCTATTTGTTCAGGTGGCCTTGGCTTTAAAACTCTTCCAGTTACCTCTTCAGCTAATTCTAGTAAATCTACATCTCTATAAAACCTTATAGTTGTATTTGATTTGATTTTAGCTAGAATCTGATCTATTTCAGCGTCACTAATCTTCACACCGAGTTTTTCGTATTTATCCCTTAACGCATGTTTTCCCGTATATTTATCAATAGTATAGTCTCTTGTTCTACCAAACGTCTCTGGAGGCATAAATTCATATGTTCTAGGATCATTTAGCACTCCTGCTACATGAACCCCTGCCTTATGTAGGAAAGCATAATCTCCAGTAATGGGATAGTTAGGTGGCATCGGAATTCCACTGTATTTTTCCACCAAACTCGAAACATATTGTAATTTATCTAGTTTAACGACTTCTATACCAAAATGATATTTAATAGCTGCTGCTATTTGTTGCAAAGGTACTATACCAACCCTCTCTCCAAGCCCATTAACTGTAGCATGAATAATTGTGGCTCCGCCTTCTATAGCGGCTAATGCATTTGCTACCGCTAAACCTAAATCATTGTGAGCGTGAATATCAAACTCTAGGTTTGGTACTTCCCTTGTCAACGCACTGAATAACTCCTTCGTTTTGGATGGATATAGTATGCCTACAGTATCTGCTATACTGACCCTATCTGCTCCTGCATCTCTAGCCGTTTTCGATACTGTTACTAAGAAATCGAAATCAGTCCTTGAACCGTCTTCTGCGGTAAATCTGACTTTTACGCCATGACTTTTAGCATAGCTAATTGTCTCAGCTATTGTCCTTAAGGCCTCCTCTCTAGTTACTTTGTGTTTTGCCTTTAAATGTATATCGCTTACACCATAGAATATTGCTATCCTATCTACTTCCAATTCTGCTGCAATTTCTATATCTCTTTTGACGGCTCTACTATGTCCTACAATTTCTGATGTTATAACACCCTCTTTTTTCAATTTCATTATTCTTTTTATCCCTTCATAAATATCTGGAGATACAGCTGGATGACCAGCTTCTATCATAGATACTCCTAAATCGGATAAGGCTTTGGCTATCTCTACTCTTTGATCTACAGTAAATATTACTCCGGGAGTTTGTTCTCCTTCCCTTAACGTCGAGTCTAAAATACCTACTTTTATCATATAAGTGAGAATCAAGGTAAAGGATATATAATGAATTCGGTAAAGAAAGGTTCGAATTACAAACTATTTTATAGTACTTAGTATCAACTGGTTCACATTCTCTATGCCTATTTTTTTGTAATATCTTTGCAGGATCTCTGCAATCATATCATAAAATTCTTTATTTTTTCTTACCTCATCAAAATGGCTCGAATATACATATATTATAGATGTCTTGATATTATCACTACTTCTTATATCTAGCTCTATCTCATCTAATATCTGCATAACCGTATCGAAATTTACTTTACCTTTAAATTGTCTTAATTTCATAAATTCTGGATCTTCTAGTATTGACATAACCATCACGCTGGCTCTATAATTGATGAAACTTCCTCTCCTTTTAATATGTTAATTATCCTATTAAGCTTTCTATAATTCATTACCACTACCCTTATCTTGGAACGCTCAACTATCTTTATTGCTAGAGGATCTAATAATTCATACGTGCCAGCTTGAACAGATTGAGAACCCTCTAAAATTTTCCGTAAGTCTTGAGTAGTTAAGTGAGGAATAAGTTTTACATCCGCATATACTCTTGGATCTTTCTCGTAGACACCATCCACATTAGTTGCAACAACTAAAGTTTTTGAAGAGGAGGCCTCAGCAACTAGCGCAGCTACTGCCGCAGTTGATTGCCCAGGCTGAAATCCACCTGTAACTACTACCTTTCCATGAGACCAATCTTGTATAAATTCCTCTAAACTTTGAGGGACGTGCATGTACGCTAAATCTTGCAAGGAGAACATTACTAGATAAGCATTAAGCCTTGATGCCCATATACCTAAAAGATCTAAGTAGGCTTCTCCTATTCCGATTTCTCTTGCTAGCTTTATATACCTTCTTGCAGTAGAACCTCCGCCTGTTACAATACCTACTCTAAAACCATTATAAACAAGCTCTCTGATACTCTCCCTTAAGACTATTAAATTGTTTACATTATCTTCATCAAAAAACTTACCACTTATCTTTAAAATAATGTTCATCACTTTACAAAAAAGAGGAAATAATTTTAAAGTTATATTGGATAATCATCTGGTAGCTTATGTCTGAAGTACTTTCCAGTTTCCGGATCTTTAAATAGACCTATCTTCACACCTTTTCTGCCTTTTGGTGCCAATGCCCATACCTTCTCTGGAACTAATTCAGCCTCTTTACCACCTGGTGTTTTTACTTTTACTGGTTTTTTACCCGAACTCATACTTTCTCTATAATACTACTATAGGACTAATTTTATAAACCTTTCCATGAGTTAGATGAAGTATAATGCCTTAAGTCCTTCAAGGGTAATATTAAAGGTTTATTTTAGCCCTTAAATCGCCCTTGTCATCCCACCATCAATTAAAATTGACGTTCCATTAATGTACCCCGCGTAATCTGATGATAAAAATACTAAAAGAGAACCTAACTCATTCTTTATATCCCCAGTCCTTCCAATGGGAATTTGAGAGATTACCTCTCTCTTCCAAATTGCATTAAATGGCTGACCGACTCTTTCTGCGTACCTTTTTAAAGATCTCTTGGCTCCTTCAGTTTCGAAGCTACCCATTAAGATTACATTAACATTTATGTTGTATTCACCCAATTCTTTACCAAGTAGTTTTGCCATTTGGATTAGAGGCGATCTCGTAATATCTGCTAATGAGAACATTCGTTGAGGCTCTTTAACTGTCCAAGAGGATAGAAAGAATATTCTACCCCATCTTTGAGCCTTCATGTATGGATATACCAGATTTGTCAGTTTTATTGCACTTAATAGATATAGTTTAATAGCGTATTCCCAATCCTCCATAGTATTCTCAAAAAAATATGAGGGTTCTTTGGGAGGATTCCCAGAGTTTACAATTAAGATATCAATTCCGTTCATAGTCCTTAAACTGTAGTTAACCAATTCCTCTAGAGATTTGAAATCAGTTAGATCTGATACAAAACCCCATACTGATGGTCCTATTTTCCTCATTTCTGAAACAGCTTTCTCTACTTTATCTCTACTTCTCGAAGATATTACAATATTACACCCTTCCCTTAAAAAAGCCTCAGCAATTCCCCTCCCAATTCCTTCTGTAGATGCTGTAATGAGAACTCTTTTACCAGAAATATTAATGTTCATAATAATTTAGGTATAAAAAGGGATTTTTAGGTTTTGGGAGAAAGCCTCTTAAAGACTTCAGCAATTGAAATAAAATCGAGTTCTGAATATCCTAAGGCTTCAGCTATTTTGTATAATTGAAGTACTAATGATGAAATCGGTGTAATTATCTTTAAATTTTGAGATTCCCTTACGACAATCTCAAGATCTTTCCTCATATGTTTAGTAGCAAACTGAGTAGAGTAGTCTTCTTTTAGTAATTTGGGTGCTTTTAATTCAGTCGTGGGAGATCTAGCACTACTTAACGTAGTTAAAATATTAACAACTTGCTGAGGATCTAACCCAGCTCTTATTCCGAAATTGTAGGCTTCCGCTATAGCTGCCACATAGGAGCCTAAAAGTAAGTTATTTACTAGCTTTGCGTAAAGTCCCATACCATTAGGACCCATGTAAACAACTGACGATGCCGTCTCTTTAGCTATGTCATTAACGATATCAAACTTATCCTTAGGTCCACCTACTAGTACTATCAATTTCTTTTGTTCAACAAATATTGAAGTTCCTATGACTGGAGCATCGAACATTGTACCGCCATTACTTTCTATTCTCCTAGCTAAGTTAATACTTAATGTTGGGCTAATAGTACTCATATCGATTAAAATCTTACCTTTCATCAGTGGTATTAATGGTTCTACTATAGACCTCACTGCATTATCATCAGCTAACATTGTTATTATAACGTCTGATGATTCTATAACTTCTTTAGGATTTAGAGCCCTATTTACTTTATACTCCTTTGCAAAACTCTCAGCTTTCTCTTGAGTTCTATCGTACACCACGTTAAGTTTATTGGCTTTAGCGAGATTAGCTCCTATTCTATATCCCATTATACCTAAGCCTATAAGACCTACTTTCATAAGCTAGCATTGCGTTTAATAGCTAAAAAGATTTTAGATATGTCACAACTATGTCCTTAATTCTTCCCTTAACATCGATTAAATCAATCGATAGTATTATAATTTCGTATTGAGACTGTAACTTACTTAATTTCTCCTTAAGCTCACTAAATGATTTAGCCTCGATAAAGAGATCATATATGTTTCCATATATTCGAACAGCTTCACTCAAATTACTTGTAGAATAAACTGTAACTCTATATCTCCTCATAGATGGTTTAGCAGACGATATAGCTTGTAATTCCCTTTTTCCCACAGTCATTACTTTGGAAATATTGTACCCTCCTACCTCTATCTTGTCTCTTTCCTCGTTTTCTATAACAATAGGGTAATCTGCTAGAACCCTTATACTTGTGGGTTCAGAAAATGCGAAAACAATCTTTTTCTGAAGTAAGGTATCAAGTCCTTTATTTCCTTTTTTAGAGAACCAAGAGGATATCGGTAGGTCTCTATTTAGACGATTATAAACGTATAAGGTCCTTATATTTTTAGATATAACAAAAACTTGTCGATCAGATAGCTTGTAGACTAGTTCTACATCAGGTTTTTCCAAGTTTGGGGGATATCCCCTTTCCGCTAACATTTTACCTACTTCCCTTTTTATTTCATGTTTTATACTCTCGTAATATATTAGGGCGAATTCTCTAATGAGTTCATTTTCCTTCTTCTTAGTCTGTTCATCTAATTCAACACCAAGTACATAACTTTTAGTAAATAATCCAGATAATAACTTGAGCGCTTTGTCAAAGAAATCTTGTTTTATATCTTCTATTTTATTTTGGCACAGATAGCAAGGATGAGTTTGGAATTCTGAAGAGAAATAAAGTTTATACCACTTTTCTGCTATTGGTCCGAGATTCTCCATTGTAGTTTTTATTGAAATAAGATCAGCTATCTTATGATCTTTTATCTTTTCGTCCAAGAACATCATTAATGAAATCTTAATAGCCTTACCCCTTTCTTTATTCTCTAATCCATATCCTAGTCTTGCAAAGCATCTTCCTAAACAGCTGTCACACAAGGGATATTTTGATAGTATTTGCATAGCTTTCTCAATTATCTTATTATCTGATTTTCCCTCCGAAGAGCTTATCAATATTGCCCCTCCTTCTTTTCACCATTTTCAAAAGCTTATTCATGTTGTTATACCACTCTAAAAGTTCTTTTACCTCTTCAACCTCCAACCCTGATCCTTCAGCTATTCTCCTCATTCTCGACTTATCAATGAGACTAGGATTTTCCAATTCCTTATATGTCATAGAATTTAAGGCAGCTAGCCATCTCCTAATTTTTTCCTCTCCTAATTTCAATTGGTCTTCACTAGGAGTGGGAAGAACAACTCCCAAACCCGGAATATGTTGTAGTACTTTAGAAAGGGGACCCATTTTCCTCAAAGCGATGATTTGTGCATAAACATCTCTAAGTGTTAGCTTTCCTTTACCTTCCATAACATCTTCCATTTTCTTTTGTATTTTCTCGTACTCCTCTAATCCTTTAACTTTCTCCAAAATTGATTCTATATCTCCCATTCCTAGTATCCTAGAAACATATCTCTTAGCATTGAATATTTCTAATTCGTCTATTTTTTCTCCAGTACCTATAAACTTTATCGTAGCTCCAGTAGCTGCTACTGCCGACAATGCTCCGCCTCCTTTTGCAGTACCATCCATCTTTGTTATTATTATAGAACCGATTGGACTTACTTGATGAAATCTAGACGCTAAATCGTAGGCTTTTTGGCCAATGGACGCCTCTATGACCAAGATTACATCATCGGGCTTTAATGCCTCGTACATTTCTTTCATTTCCTCTAGAAGCTTATTCTCTTCACCATATCCATGCCTTCCTGCAGTATCAACTATGATTATATCTATTTTGTTCTTTACAAACATATCAACTCCTTTTTTAGCTATCTCAACTGCATTGTAGTTATTTGGTTCTCCATATACTGGTACTCCAATCTGATTGCCTAACTGCAATAATTGTTCATAAGCAGCTGGCCTATACACATCAGCTGCCACTAAACCTACTTTAAAGCCTCTTCTTTTGTAGAAATACGCTAATTTCCCTGCAGTAGTTGTTTTTCCGCTTCCTTGAACACCAACTAGCATTATTATAAAAGGTAACTTTGTGGGATTAACGTTAGGCTCCTTATCTCCGCCAAATAATTTGGAAAGTTCATCATAAACTATAGAAATAAACCATTCTTTTCTTTCTAGAACAGATGGAGGTTTTTCTTTATTCAGCCTTTCTTTAATCTTAGCAGTTAATGAAAAAACTAGTTTTACATTTACATCGGATGAAATAAGAGACTTCTGAAGTTCTTTTATAAACTCGTCTACAGCCTTCTCATAGGGTGTAGATCCCGTGAGGAACTTTCTTACGGCATCCCTTATATTTTCTAACATTATTACTTGACCCTAACTATTTTTCTCCTTCCCATTATTTCCCAATACTCTAATTCCGCATTAGGTCTTATTTTAGAGGCTAGTTCATCTTCTGTTGGTTTTTCGATCTCGAAGGTCTCATAAGTTTCTAAATCCATTACTTGTATTTTGTCACCCATATCTGCAATTATTTGACCAATATGCTTTTCTATAATAGGAACTTCAACTTGCTGATCCACTGGAGCCATTAAAGTTTTCTTAGCTCCACTAAAAACGCCGATTGCAACTACATTAGCTTTTGCGCTGCCGTGTTTACCCGTTTTAGCCTTAGTGATTTCTACAACCCTACAAGGTTCTCCATCTATTACTACATAACTACCTACCTTGAGATCACCGACGGTCGTGTACGTAATGCTCATCTTTAACCCTCTTATGATATAAAAGGTGTTAAACTTTAAACTCTTACTCTTATTAAAAGCGCTCCGAGCTTTGGCCCCTCATCACTTTTCAGGCCTAGCTAGGTCTTCACAGCAGTTTTATTTTATTTAAACCAGATATTAAAGTATGCCATGGAAGATAAGGTGTACAAACTGCAATACTGAAAAAGTATTAAATATTAGCTTTGATATAAGTTCACAAAAAGCCATATATATCTATTGTAATGTGTGTAAGAGGAATACTTTTAATGAGATTCTAGGTTATTATGAATAGGAGTGATGAAATCTATAAAATTGATAGGAATGAAATAACCTGTCTCGGCTGATTAAGCAATATAGTCTTTGTTGGTTATTTTCTCTGGAATATATTGAAATGCGAGAAACTTTAGACCCTTGCTTGCCATAGCTTCAATTTCTAACTTAGCCTTCCTCTGTAGAAAAGTACTTATCTCCTCTTGCCATGCTTTAGTCTTAAACCACTCATAGTTCTTAATCTCCTCAGCTCTCTTTATGTCTGCATCCTTGGCCTTTATTATATAATTCTTTCTCTCAGCTTCACTTAGATAGGGTTTCTTTCTGGAGTTACCAAAGATATCACTCATTGATACGCCCAAAAACTTAGCATCCGGGGTAGCTAGCCTCTCACTCTCATAAGATAAAGATATTGAACCTATCCTGAACACACTGAATATATACCATCCATAGGGATCAGCGTCAGTTAAGATATAAACTGGCAATTTTAGCTCTTCATTAAGCCTTCTAACAAATCTTCGAGTAGCCCTATCTGGTTGACCTGCGCTTGTTACTAAAATGGACTTGTATTGCTTCCAAAAACCAGCTCTATGCAACTGTTGGAATACTGCATCTTTCTCCACTACTAGTACAAATTCTGCATCGACATCAATGAAATCTATCAAATCTGGCGTAGGTTCAATTGCATAGGCACCATGACCGGTTTTACTTAGATCTATTATATCATTTCCACTCCTTATTCTTAAATTACCTACAACTTTACCTTTTTCCTTACTGAGGATTAACATTTCTTCTCTTAGTAGAGATGTAAATACTTCAATATCAACTATAACACTATCAGATTCTTTTTGCTCATCCCACGTATTCTCTTCGGATATAATCTTATTGCCTTCTATTGACTTTAACAAAAGTGAGTGTTTCCCTCTGTAATAAAGGTCACGTATTGTGGGATATTCGTCACTGACTAAAGCATCGTAAATTATTGATGCCATTAACACAGTTTGCATAAATCGCTTCGCTTCATTCAAATCTAGGAAATTCCTCTTTAGTTTCTTTTCTCCCAATAATAACAGCTTTCTTTTTTCATCATAAATTGCATTAGATAAAGTTCTCATCGGAATTTCCATCACCAATGGTTCGCCTTTCTTGAGCTGCTCAACTAGATTAAGGAACTTCTCACGCAATATATTAGCGGCTTTCCTTCTCGCTTCCTTATCAACTTTTGATATAAATTCAGAACTCATTCACTATCCACCCTATATACCTTTCTATATTCTTCGATATTAATTAAATCTAATTTCTTAGAAATAAGTTTAAATAAATCTTCTGAGATCTCACCCTGGTACTTAGACACTAACTCTTTATTACCCGACGCTAAAAAGGTCGCTAGAGATCTACTAACCTCTGGTATATATTTTAAATACGCAAGTAATTTCTTCTTAGCTTCTTGTTCCTTTCTCTTCTCACTCAGATACTGTTTAAGTTTTCGTGCAACTTCCATCAATGCGTTCTTTATTTCCTTCTCTATGTCCTCTACTTCAGCTATACTTTCTTTACCAGCACTCTTATAAGGTATCTTGGTACTACATAAATGAACCATTACTACCATTTGATATTGATCCGACTCAATACCATACCTTTTCCAATCTAGCTCTTCAACGACTTTCCATATGACATCTGATTTCTCATCATAAATTAACGGAATCTTATTGGCATATCTTAAAACTATAGGCTCTTCGCTAACGGGTATACTGCCGCCAAATGCAACACCCGCTTCAACTATGAATGGATGCCCTTGGTAAGCTTTAGGTTTCCTAGTTATAGATGCTGCAAAGTCTGGATTAAAGATCTTTTTCAAACCTAATTCAATTAAATCTTCCCCTATTACAGATAATGAATCCGCTGATGGGGACCTAAAATCCTCATACTTTTTAAAAGTTTCAACTAGCCTAGTTATTTCCTCTTCTGTTAAATTCTTAACTTTCTTATTGGGCTTTAGTCCAGCTAATTCTAAGATTTTATCTGCAGTAGTATCTCCTATACTTTGAAATTCATTCACCAAAAATTCCTTTATGGTATAATCTCTCTTTAAATTATTTATTAGTATCTTTATTTCTTCCCTATCTACTCCATAGGGATGAGGCTTAACTTCTTGCGGTGGCTTAGGAATCTTATTTGTTAATCTTGGATAATATGTTATATTTCCTTCAGGATCTTTAAAGATAAATTCTGCATAGGGGGTTATAATGTAAGTCCTCTTAATATATTCGTAAATTCTTGATTTAGCCTTAGGCCAATCGCCCGGTATAGAAATTGCCACTGACGTTCCATGAAAACCCCTAGTGTTTTCAACAGATCCTCTTTCTACAATTACTGGTTCATTCTTATTTATATCAATTTTTAACTTAAAAGTGTATATTCTTTTAGAATTTATTGGAGAAGTCTCTATTTCTATAGGCTTATCTTGATGCATTTGACTATAGAGAACAGCAGCCTTTACACCCAGACCATACATACCCCTAGTTTGCCTATTTACATATTTTGAACTGTACAATACTCTACCAAAGGCATTAGGAACCTCCTGGGGAGGAATACCTATTCCATTATCAACCACATTAACCTTATATATTTGCCTAGCTTCATCAATTAAGTCAATCGTAATCTTAATATTAGGCAATATCCCATGCACGTCAGTAGCGTCCAGCGAGTTCTCTATTAACTCTCTAACTGTTTGATAAAGAGCCCTCGCTGGATTAGGGAATCCGGCTAGCTCCGGATTCCTTTTAAAGAATTCTGCGGGGGATAAGCTTGTAAACTTTTCTTTAGCAGACATAAATGTTACACCCTATATATTCCAATATTTAGCTTAATAAAGACGCGGCCAAAATAGGAACTATTATTGTCGCGTCTCCGTATATGGTTGCGTGTTTGGCATTTGGTCTAATCTTATTCCAAGATATTGCTTCTCTTGGTTTGGCTCCACTTAAACTACCATCATATTCTTGAGCAGTAGTTACATATACAGCGTAATCTAAACCATCTTTAAACTGATTCCACCATATCGTATGGTGCTTACTTATACCACCTCCTATTATTAATGCGCCACTCTTTTTGCAAGAAAAGACCAGATCTTTAATAAGCCGCATATCCTCAAATAGATTAATCTTAAAGTTCAGAAATTGAGATTGTATAAATAGATTTGTCCCAAAACTACCATCTACTATTCCAGGGACTATTATTGGAACCTTCTTCTCATAAGCTGCTCTTAGAATCGAATTAGAGTCGTTTATTTTCTTTCCAAACTCCCATAGTAACTCATACGCGGCTATTTCCTTTTTATCCTTAGTCATTTCAGGCAAGAATTTCCTTACAACGTCTTCAATAATTTTGCCATAGGATTCAAAGGGAACTAGAATATTTCCTAATCTGTGAATCTCTAGATCTTTTAGCATAGCATCATCAATATCAAAGGAACCTTTGTAATAGACCCCACCAAAGCTTCTAGCCAAATCATGATCTATCGTACCCCCAGTTGTTACTATTATGTTAAAGTATCCTCTTTTCACAAGATCTGCAAATAAGCCTCTTAATCCTGTAGAAACGAGATTTGCAGTAAACGATAGAAACCTCAAATCCGCGTCTTTAATCATTTCTTTAAGAATCTTAGAACCTCTTACTATGCCCTCACTACTAAAACCGTATATCTTATCAAATACATTAATTATATCACTATATTTCTCTAGATCGCTCAATGTTATATCTTCGACTGGATTTTTTAACAAATTCTCTCTATTTATCATCCTTTAGTAACCCCTATAGGTCTTAATCGCATAACCAATTTAGCGATTTTAACCTCATGAGCAACTTTAGC
Source organism: Sulfolobus sp. E5-1-F (assembly GCF_009601705.1). Taxonomy (NCBI): domain Archaea; kingdom Thermoproteati; phylum Thermoproteota; class Thermoprotei; order Sulfolobales; family Sulfolobaceae; genus Saccharolobus; species Saccharolobus sp. E5-1-F. Next base: position 1,439,951 of record NZ_CP045687.1, read on the forward strand.
TACCCTATCAACGTCTTTATAAGCTCCTGGCGCCTCTTCAGCTACTACTCTCCTAGTGGCAGCCCTTACTACAATACCCTTTTCAGCTAAAGTTTCAACTACCACATTAGCAGGGTAATTTCTCACTGCAGCTTCTCTAGACATCCACCTACCAGCTCCATGAGGCGCTGTAAACCATGTCCTTCTACCCTCTGGAATTCCAACCATAACGTAACTAGCAGTACCCATACTACCTGGTATTAAGACGATCTGACCAATATTTCTATGATCAGCAGGGATTTCTGGACTACCAGGTGGAAAAGCTCTAGTAGCACCTTTTCTATGTACCAATACTTTCTTCCTTTTTCCCTCAATTACATACTCCTCAATTTTAGCTATATTATGCGCTACATCATAAACTATGTTAAGGTCTAGTTTCTCTGGGTCGACACCAAATACTCTGCCAAAGCTCTCTCTCGTCCAATGAGTAATCAATTGTCTATTTGTCCACGCGAAGTTAGCTCCAGACGCCATTGCATGAAAATAATCTTGACCCTCTCTACTTTCAAATGGAACTGCAGCTAGTTCCCTATCTGGCAGTTGAATGTTGTACTTCTTCATTGCTCTTTCCATAATTTGCAAATAGTCACTAGCTATCTGATGACCTAGGCCTCTTGACCCCGTATGAACCATGACCATTACTTGACCTTCGTGATCTATTCCTATTGCTTTAGCAATTTGAGGATCAAATATCTTATCAACAACTTGAATTTCTAAGAAGTGATTACCAGCTCCTAAAGTTCCCAATTGAGAAGCACCTCTTTGTTTAGCTATTAGACTTACTTTTGAAGGATCTGCCAACTCCCAGCTGCCATGTTGCTCCATATGATTCATATCTTCTTTCCATCCAAAACCCTTATCGACTGCCCATGCTACTCCCTCTGCTAATACTTGGTCTAGTTGTTGAGAAGTTAGTTTTACTTTACCCTCACTTCCTACACCGCTAGGCACGTTTCTATGTAGCTCCTCAACTAACTGAGCTAATTTTGGCTTTACATCTTTATAATCTAAATTGGTTCTGAGTAATCTAACACCACAATTTATATCATATCCTATACCTCCAGGACTGACAACCCCTCCTTCATCAATAGCAGTAGCCGCAATGCCGCCTATAGGAAAACCATAACCTTGATGACCATCTGGTAAAACGTAAATTGATTCTTGAACACCGGGTAAGCAAGCCACGTTAGTAGCTTGTCTTAATGTCATGTCTTGTTTCATTTTCTCGATTAAAACATCATCTGCAAATACGGTAACGGGAACTTTCATACACTCTTGAGTGCCTTTATCGATACGCCACTCGTATGAACTAACTTTAGTAATGTTAATCTGCATTTTTCAATCAAATACAGATATTACTTAGCCTAAATAAAACTATACCTATTAGTGGACTATTTATTTCAATAACCTTAAATTTTCTTTTCAGCTTTTTTGCTCATTTGTTCTAATATCTCATCATATTTCTTTCTCACCTTCTTTAATGAAGAATTAATGCAATCCGTATCAGCCTCCATAACTATCTCTTTAAGAAACTTGTAGGCACAACTTTTACTGTGGAAATATAGTTTATCATTACTAATTTCAATTATTATTCCTTGACCTTCCGGAAAAGATCTTCCACATACATTACAAGTGTATTTATGAGACATAGATTGAACGTTGATTTTATATTTTTAAAAATAACGGTAAATGGTGCTATTCAGTAAATTTGGCGTGATAATTAATGCTAGATCATCTGGACCAGCGATTAAGAAAGCTAATAGAGGAAAAAAATTGGATTAAGCTAACTAAAGTACAAGAGATGTCCTATGAACCAATTAGTAATGGATACAATACACTCATCATTGCACCTACTGGTTATGGGAAGACTGAAGCAGCAATGTTTCCGATATTAAATAGGATGTTAAAAGAAGATGTTAAGCCTGTTACTGTAATTTATATTACACCTTTGAAAGCACTAATTAATGATCTTCTTTATAGAATAGACTGGTGGGCTTCTAGACTAGGTTTTTTAGTTAACAGAAAACATGGAGAAGTTCCTCAAAAGGAAAAGAACTTACGATTAAAGAAAATACCTCACATAATTGTTACTACACCTGAAGGATTAGAAATAGATTTAGACTGGGCTAGTAGATTTAGAGAGCATTATAAAAACGTTAAATGGGTCATAGTTGACGAGATCCATGAGTTAATAAACTCGAAGCGAGGAACTCAATTATCAATACTACTTGAAAGATTAAAGCACTTCATTGGTTACGACTTTCAACGAATTGGCTTATCGGCTACAGTAAGTGATGAGAAAAAAGTAGCTCAATTTCTCTTCGGATCTTCTGAAAGAAAGATGAAGATAATAAGATTAAATGATACGAGAAATTTCGAAATAAAAATAAATAAGATTGACAATAATAATTTTGCTTTGTGGAGGAATGCTGCAGAAAAAATAAACCAACTAATAGAAAAACCTACATTAGTCTTTACGAATTCTAGGTTTTCTACTGAAAGACTTCATGAAGAATTAGAGAAATTAGGAAATAGAGAGATCTATGTACATCATTCGTCAGTTTCTAGAGACCTTAAGAACTTAGCTGAAGGAGAATTAAGAAATGGAAATGCCAAAGCGGTAGTATGCACTAAGACCCTAGAACTAGGAATTCACGTAGGAGATATAAAGAAAGTAATAATGCTTAGACCACCAACTTCAGTATCCTCATTTCTCCAGAGGCTAGGTAGAAGTGGACACATAGTCCATGGAGTTCCTAAGGGAGAAATCATATGCTTCTATGATTTTGACGTATTAGAGTCATTAGCACTATATCTTTCGGCAAAAGATGGAAAAATGGAAAAGCCTTTCATAGATGATGGGCTAGATGTTGTTGCAAGAGAAATAGTAGGTATGATATTGCAAAATCAAAAAATAGACATAAAAGAGGCTTTTGATATTATTCGAGGAACTTATATTTATAGGAATCTAGAATTGTCAAAGCTAATGGATTTAATACAATATTTAGTAAAGAATAATATAATAAAGATTGAAGAGAACTACTTGAAATTAGGACAAGGGTTCTTTAAGATATGGAGGTTCAACAGAGATGCTAGGAGCAGCTGGGGAAAAGACTTCTCAGAGTTCTTTTCACTGATTAACAACGATGAAACATTTACCTTAAAACATAATGGTGTAACCGTAGGTGAGATAGACGCAGTTTACGTATATAAGCATGTGAGAGCAAATGATGTAATAAGGATAAGTGGGAAGTTCTGGAAAGTATTGCGTATAAATACTCATAAGAATACGATAGATGTTACTCCAGCAAATGAGGGTGAAGGTGAGATACCAATATGGAAAGGAGAAAATACATCTAAATCTCCATTAATAGTAGATTATATCAAAAAAATTATAGAAAATTTCAACGAATATTATCTTACAATGAACGAGATAATGGATAAAAGTTCGAAGGAAAGTATAATTAAGATATTTGAAGAGTATAGAAAGTTAGGACTAAAAATACCCTCTGGAGATATAATACTAGTGGAAAATAAGGAGGATGAATGGCTTTACACTGTATTAATTGATGAGAGAATTTCAAATACTTTATCCCATATATTACTTTATCTAGTGACTAAAAAATATACGCTAAACGCTTCTAGTAGAAGTTCAATATATGGCTTTTCAATAAAGGGGACTCCAGTAGATTTATTCAAAGATATCATAAATATGGATCACAGAAAAATCGTAAAAACCATATTGAGATCCATATTGAGATCACCTCTTTATATAGCAACACTTAAGGAGATCCAACCAAGTTTTGGTAAGATATCAAAAATTAACCCAAAAGAAGATAAATTCTTAATAAAAGAAGCACTAAGGCAGACAATAAAAAGATACTTTAGCATAAAGAAAACATTAGAATTTATCAGCAAAGTTAAAGAAGGTAAAATAAAAATGATATATACTGAAAACGCAGGATTGTTGAGAGAAGCGATATTCGCTCATGCACAGATTAGACCTTGGCTGTCTGATCTAAATCTAACCATATATCAAGCGCTAAAAGGTGGCGCGTATACAGTTAATGAGCTATCGGAGATTTTAGGAATCTCAGCTAAAAGTCTTGAAAATAAGTTAAAACAGCTTAGAAGAAATAATAATAAATATAAAGTAACGTCATTCGTAGATGTAGATAGTAGGGAAATTAGATGGTGTTTGTACGAAGATTTCATTGATATCGTTAAATCTGAAGAATATTATTCCTCATTCTCACCTTTAAATAATAATGAGATATTTGCAGTTAGCCTTAAGTCAGGGGATAACCAAGTAGAAATCTTATTTAAACCGTTTGATTTAAGTAATAATCCAGAAGAGATATTAAGGAAAATTCCATTTAATAATATAGAGGAGGCTAAAGTTAGAGAAGCTATAGATACTTCCTATCAATTTCTACAAAAATATTACCATGTAGGTAAAGACATTATAATATACTTACTGCTAAATGCTGTTGCTTACTTGCAAAGCTTAAAATACTCCTAAATAATAATTATCTTATACGTGATGATGCCCTTCAATTTGATTGATGATAAGGGCCCGTGTTACTGAACATTAGATTTATTTTTGCATATCCACTTATGACTCGTGAGAGAAGATGACAGAAAAATTAAATGAGATAGTAGTTAGAAAAACAAAAAATGTAGAAGATCATGTTTTAGATGTAATAGTTCTATTTAATCAAGGAATAGATGAAGTAATATTAAAAGGGATAGGAAGAGAAATTTCTAAAGCGGTAGACGTTTACAATTCATTAAAGGATAGATTAGGAGATGGCGTACAATTGGTAAATGTACAAACTGGAAGTGAGGTTAGGGATAGAAGGCGTATATCATACATTTTGCTCAGACTTAAGAGGGTTTACTAAAGTAGATATCTCACCAAATATTTCTAATAACACTGTAGATGCACTTAACTTGCTTAGCGCAATATCATCCAGTTTACTCATCAATTTCGCTGTTGTACCTTCAGATACCAGATCGTGGAATTTGGAACTTAGAAACTGATACACTGAGATACCACGATTTGTTGCTATTAGATATGACTTTCTTTTGCTACTTACTATATACCCATGCCTCACTAGATTTTCTATAGTTTTTGCATATGTACTGGGTCTTCCAATCCCTTTTGATTTCATTAACGATATTACGTCGGAGTAACTTAGCAATTGCTCGCTTGATCCCTTCCCAGTGCTAACTTTAGGTTGAACCTCTCCTAAAGGTAAATTATATATCTTGAGTGGATACACCTTAATAAACCCACCTTCAGCATTACTTAATAATTCTATATTGACATTATCGTCCTTGCTTAGCTTTATCAAATATTTACTCTTAGTACCCACTGCATGAGACATCTGACTCGCCATAAATCGCCTAAAGATTAAGTCGTAAATTGAGAAGTGCAATTTGCTAAACCTTATTGGATATTTATAAGGATTCTCCTCAATTTCTTGAATTAGTTCATTAACGTCTATAGCTCTAGTTGGTCTTATTGCCTCATGAGCACCTTCTTCTGACGATTCCCACGATCTGGGAACAAAATCCTTAAGTAGACCTTGCTTTTGAAGGTACTCCTTAGCTATTTCTATTCCTACAGAGGAAATGTGAGTACTATCAGTTCTATGATATGTTATTAGGCCAGCCTCAAATAGATCCTGAGCAATCTTCATTACAAGATTAGCTGGTAGTTTGTATCTCATATTAGCCTCAATAAGTAGAGTATCTGTAGTAAAAGGAGGTAAAGGAGACAGCAATATTTTTTCGTCAGAGATTTTTTCAATCTTAACAAGTTTTAAGTTATTTACATACTCCTCCATTTTCTTTCTCTCGCTAAAATACTTTTTAATGGAGTACCCTGCAATGTCAATATAGACCACATAACCCATTGTACTCTTATACTTCATCGTTCTGTCCACTATCCAACCTAAAACCGGAGTTTGTACCCTACCCGCACCATGATTATAACCATTAAACTTCGTTTTTAGCAAGTTACTTAGCGTGAAACCAATCCACCTATCTTCTATCCTTCTAACTATCTGACTCATTACTAGATTAGTATTAATTTTCATAGGATTCCTCAGTGCCTCGAGTATCGCCCTCTTAGTAATCTCATGGTATACTATTCTGTACACATTGGAGTTATATGGAGACAAAAATGAAGCTAAGTCATATGCTATTTTCTCACCTTCAGTGTCTGGATCAGACGCTATGAACACTTTATCCACTGACAACGATAGCTCTCTGAGTAAGTTAACCGTAGTCCCAGATGTTTGAACATTTGTAGAGCCACAGTAGGGACATATATCTGAAGTACCAGAAAATGTCTTATTACAATCTAGGCACTTCTTTACTAAGTCGTAGAATGGCCTTATAGTCCCATTATCCTCTACCTTTACCCCATAATATCCTATGTCCTCTAAGGTTAGATCAACAATATGACCTTTTGAGGCTACTACATCTAGCACATATATTTGATTGCCATCTACTATAATAGTTTCGTATACTGGTACTCTATTTATCACCCTAACCGAAGGTCTGCTAAACATTTTAGCTATAGTCTTTGCTTTTGTTGGAGATTCTACTATGAATAAACCAGTTGATATATTAAAATGTGCTCTATTTCCCTCTTCTTTTCTGGATTCTTCCAATTTAGTTTTTATTTCATGCAAATTTAGACTGGATAATGAAGTAAAATTAGTGTTAGGAAACAATTTCTGCATCTTCTTTTTCAATATTTCAAAGATGTATTTATCATCTACTAGAATTATTGACAACCCAAGAGTTAATCCTCCATTGTAAAGTCTGCTTGCCCTTCCAGATCCTTGCAAATATGTTATCATATCTGGGTACATAATATAGTAATTTGTATTTTGCTTGGTAATCACAAAATTATCTGAAATTAAAGTCTCCTCTCCTATCTCCTTTAACTTATCTTTAACTAGGGAGATATAGTACAGTAATTCTTGTCTTAGTTGTTCTAGTTTTGGATAGTTTATGATCTCCCCTTTTATTATAGAGAACTTTAACAACTGAGCCTCAGAAGGATTCAGTAGTAAAATCTTATTTTGTAATTCCGAGAAATCAATCCCAATCATTTTGCCTACTCTTAGTAAAGTAAATGGATTAGATAACGCATCAAATAGCTTAGCCTTTATTTTTGGGACTCCATAGTATATTACGTATTTTAATCTTTTAGGTTCATCAATCCCTCTAACAGCAACACCATAGTAAGATGCAGAACCTATTAGAATATCTACTTTACCCTCAGAAAAATCATCAAGGAATTTTCTTCCACTAATCGCTAACTTAGCATTAAAACCTAAATCCTCAACATATTTCCTTATTTCATTTAATCCAGATCTCCCATATTCTTTCGAGACCAGAATCAATCCACCACTTCCCAGCTCCTTAACTATTGAAAGATCTAAATTATCAGTGTAAGTGTCAATGATATTCCTAACGTATAACTGAATAGAAGATGGTTCAAAACCAGTTAGTAATCTTAAAGCCTTTTGCTTAATACCTTTAGGTCGTATTGTTGCGCTAGCTATAACTAGTTGGGAAATTTTATCCTTAAATTCGGCTAACTTGAGCTCCAATTCCCTAATTTTCTCTTTAATTTCTTCCGTGTATTCATTGGAGAAATAGTATTTATTTCTTAGTCTAATCAGTTGAATTGCGCTTTCATAGACATCCTTTGGTATCCCTAACAAGCTAACCAATCTATCAGTAGTTTTACCACTTTTGATTACGGCATCTGCGTCGTCTATTGCTACAAAATTTGGCTTAAAACTTGTTATTGAATCCGCGTTCTTATTTAAGTAACTTATTGTTATTACGCTCACTTTCCTTTGATCAACTTTTCCACAAGATACTTGAGCACCTAATTTTTCTAGTCTTTTACAAACTTGTTCCATTAAGGACTTTGTAGGAACAATATATACTACGTCTTGACCGATAAATACGGAATATGTCATCAATGTGGTTGTCTTTCCTAATCCAGTAGGAGCTGACATAGTGAAGCTCTGATTACTTACGAGCCTTCTTAACCACAGTTTTTGGAGTGACCAAGGTTCATATCCAGTTTTATCTTTAAAATATTTAAACACAGTTTCAAATGTTGTAACGTTATAATATAAATTCCAATAATTTTTAATCTTATCATTATCGAGTAGGATATTGTATATTGCCTTTACTTTTGAAGTATGATCTACACCATCTATTTCAGTAATATACGGTAAACAAGTCTCGCATGGTAAACCATTTAGTAATCTGTCACCAGAAATATCCCCACCACAATTAGGGCAGGAATTTTTATACATTACATTAATCATAGCTAGAAAAAACTTTATGATGGTAAGATCTTTTAAAAGAGTTATCGAAGTGTTACTCTATTCGGTTAACTTTTTTAGCTTTATATGAATGTCTATTTGAGATTAAAAAGGTGGAAAAGATGAGCAGCGGAACCCCAACTCCAAGTAACGTAGTCTTAATAGGAAAGAAACCAGTAATGAACTATGTTTTAGCAGCATTAACTCTGCTAAATCAAGGAGTAAGCGAAATTGTAATCAAAGCTAGAGGAAGAGCTATTAGCAAAGCTGTAGACACAGTAGAAATAGTAAGGAACAGATTCTTACCAGACAAGATAGAGATTAAGGAAATCAGGGTAGGAAGTCAAGTAGTAACAAGCCAAGACGGAAGACAATCAAGAGTTTCAACAATAGAGATCGCTATAAGGAAAAAGTAAGTGTCTTAGTTTTTTAGACTTTTCTTTTATTATGCGCTACTTTTAATAGGGAGCTTAACATAAAATATTCTTGCGATATAAATGAGTCAGCCTACAATTAAAGTTGAATTTGAGGGAAAGGCAAAAATAGGGGAAATGATGGGCAATTTTAAAGCTATACAATTAAGGCCAGAAGATTTCTCCAGTCCATTAGCATTGCAAATGGCACTCTCTAGAATATACTCTGAGTTGATGAACATGATGAATCAAAGGCAAGAGCTCCACTATGTTGCTGATGTAAAATTTACAGACTCTATGGGAAACCCAGTAAGCGTAGGAGTAGATTTTGGAGACAAAATACCACCATTAAGCAAGAAAGAAGTAAAAGTAAAGATAACTATTGAATTCTATGACGAAGAGTAGCTCTTCTTTCCAAATAAGGTTTTGCCAAGAAAGAAAGAACAAAGTCGTCAAAGGGATTAAGCCTATATTCAACATTATTTACTTTAGTTATTAGTCCTATTTTAGACATATAGCTTATACTATTGTATGCAACTTTTTTAGAAAAATAGGGCCCTAAAACACAAAAAGCATCACCTATATTAAATTTCTCATATCTAAATTTCTTGTAAAGAAGAAAATATATTATTACCTCCCTCTTTTTAAGCCATCTCATATTCATCAGCCTGGTTATTCATCAACTATTCAGCCCTTACAAGTCCATACATCATTAATTACTTTTTATATTTATAGTATACCTCTTTATATTGCTTAATATGCCTTACGTAGATGTTGGCAATAAAATATGTAGACCTAATGAAGTAAAGGAAATAGAAGAAGGAGATATAATAGTAGTATATCCAGTTACTCTAAACTTAAATGGAAAAATGATAACTTTCCCCCCGCTTTCATTAATCAGCAAGAGGTGCCCAAACGAGATTAAAAATTTGAGCTGGATAGAAGGTATAATATTAAATCAAGAAATTTTTCATAACGTGACTTTTCTCAAATGTGAAAACTATATTGAAGGAGAAATAGAAATTTTAGAACCTGCTCTTCTTACAGCTTTCACTTTTAAACATATGATTGGAGGTAAAATAAAAGGATACATAAGCAAGCTTATTAAAGGTATACCTCTAATAAAAGTAAATAATCAACCAATAATAAGCATAGATAATGGAAAAGTTAACGTTGGACTCTGTTTTTTAGATAAGAGAGATATTCTAGTAAGATTACTGGCATATTCTGTATTTTACTACATAAATCCATCCTTATCGATCTAAGAACTAAGCTTATCCTAATCTTTATCTAAGTTTTCAAAGGATGGATAAGACATCCCCTCAAATGTGAAAATATCCATTTCTTTTCTCTTTTTAGCCTGATACTCCTCTGGAGTACCACTTACGACTATTTCATAAAGCTTTGCTTGTTTGCCATTATAAGGCCTCATAATCCTACCTAATCTTTGAATAAATTGCCTTCTAGAACTTGTTCCAGTTACAATAATTCCTACATTAGCATCCGGAATATCGATTCCCTCATCTCCCACAGTAGTCAAAACAAGAATTCCTGCACTCATAGTTTTAAAGGTCATTAAAATTCTCTTCCTCTCCTCTTTAGACATCTTACCTGTTAAAATTAAGCAATTATACCTTTTTGCTATTTCTTCGGCTTGGTCAACATACTGCGTAAATACTAGAATTTTTCCTTTTTCGGATTTAAGTATCTCGTCCAATGCTCTCATTTTCTCTGAAGCAAAATTCACTATTTTTCTCATTTCATTATAAACCTTCATGGCTTCAATAGCACTTTCATCACCTTTCTTTACTAGTTCAATTAACTCACTTACCTTTCTGCCTTTAGATAGTGTCTTAAACTTATTTAATAGTTCATTGTATCGCTTTCTCTCTTCTAAGGTTAGTCTTACTTTTTTCTGAATTATCTCATAGGAGGCTAGATAACCTAACTTAGCTAGTTCAGTGACTGATTTATAATATACTATTCCACCTATAAGACTAAATAACTCATTGTGTTTGTTATCTTCTCTATGAGGAGTTGCCGAAAGACCCATTCTATAAGGAGCTATTAAACCTTCTGCTATTGCTTTAAATTTATCTGCAGGTAAATGATGAACCTCGTCAACTATTAGCAGGTAAAATTTGTCAAATAGTTGTGGAAGATGCCTATACGCCGTATGATAAGTAGTTATGGTTATTGGCCTTATTCTCTTTTCCTCTGAGTAATAAAATCCAATGTCAGGCCTTTTTGAGGTAAACCTTAGTATAGCCTCTTTCCATTGTAACATTTGCTCTTTGGTAAAGGTTACAATGAGAGTAGGCTTTCTGATCACATCTATACCTTTTATTCCAACTATCGTCTTTCCAGCTCCTGTCGGCAGTGCTATAACTCCCCTATTTCCATTCTTAATCCAATTTTCTATGGCCTCTCTCTGATATTCCCTTAATTGTCCATTGAATTCAAACTCAAACTCTTTGAATGAAAGGTTTAATTCCTTGACCTCTAATCCATTTTCTCTCAATTTTTGCAATAGATTAAAATAATCCATCGGACGTATTATAAATCTTCTATTTTGCTTATCATATTTAATTTTGAGCTTATATTCTCCATTCTCATTTCTTTCATTAATTTTCTCTAGAACGTCCGCAAGATAAGTATATGGTTTCATAATTAGTTTGCCACCATCTATTTCAAAGGAACAATCTAAGAGGTTTTCCTTTAATCTTGTAACATCCTCTTGAGAAAGCTTCACGTCATAATCCTCTAAGATTTCTATTATCTCGCTAGGTTTTACTCCATTTCTTCTAGCTCTTTCCAGATCAATTACAAACTGAGATCCGTTAGTATCTCTTCCCAAATATCTCGAGAACAATAATAATCTCTTAAAATCATCTTCATCCAACCACTGTTTGATATAGAAAGTCCTCAAGGACATTTTTAATCACTTCAACATATATAACCTTTAAATTAGAACCAAGAATATTTATAAGTTCCGAAATATCCCCTACATCATAAATAAAGTATTTATCTCCATTAAAATTCGAGAAAACCCCTATCGAAGGCAAATTATATTTTGACTTGCTCATTAAAAGCAACTTATATATATCATTTAAAAATGGATTTACGTATAAAATTAAACCATCTCCATTATCTAAAGTGATCCCTATAAAGTTCTTGCCTAAGGTTTCCGCTTCAGAGAAACCATATTGTAATGCTTCTTCCAATCCAATCCATGGTAAATTTGTAATTAATTCCTCTACTTTCACAACTATTATGATAGGAAAAGCTGGGTTTAAAATGTATCGTGACCATTAGATTTAATTTAGGAAGATTTTTGCTGAATGAAAATATAAACTAGTTCTCTGAAATGTTATCAATGAAAATAGAGGTCAATGAGAATTTAATTAAACATTTAGAAAACTTATCTTTAATTCAATTAAGTAGTAATGAGGAGAAAATGTTGGAAAATGATATAGCAAATATCATAAAATTCTTTGAGAAGATAAACGAGCTTGATTTAAGTAATGTAGAACCGCTATTTCATCCTCTCCCGCAAGGGAGACTAAGAAAAGACACTCCAAGAGATCCATTAGATAGGGAAAATGCACTCAAAAACGTAAAAAGAAAAGAAAACGGATATATAATAGGACCTAGAACTTACGGTGAATAATATCATGATACTCGATTTAGTAAATGATTTGAAAAATAGGAACTTAGAAGCTGAAGAATACGTTGAGAGAACATATGAGAAAATAGGTAAATATGATAAGTATATCAACGCGTTTATAACTATTAGAAACAAGGAAGAGGTGTTAAGGGAAGTAAAAGAAAACATTAACAAAGGGGGTAAATTAGCAGGAGTACTAATTGCTATTAAGGATAACATCTCAACCAAGGGAATTAGAACTACTTGTGCATCAAAGATGTTAGAAGATTATATACCTCCATATGATGCTACAGTAATTGAAAAATTAAAGAAAGAAGGAGCTGTAATTGTTGGAAAAACAAACATGGACGAATTCGCTATGGGTTCAACGACGGAAACGAGTTATTTTGGTCCTACTAGAAATCCTTGGAACTTAGAAAGAACCCCCGGTGGTTCATCCGGAGGTAGTGGAGCATCTCTAGCAGCCGGATATGTCGAATTAGCATTAGGTAGCGATACTGGAGGTTCTATAAGAGCACCAGCTGCATATAATGCAATTTTTGGTTTAAAGCCATCTTATGGTACAGTGAGTAGATTTGGTCTAGTGGCTTATGCAAACAGTTTAGAACAAATAGGACCAATGGCTAAAAATGCAGAGGATTTAGGATTACTTCTCTCAATAATAGCTGGACCTGATGAGAGGGACGCTACTACAATTGATTTTTCTCTAAATTTTGAGTTAAAGGAGCAAAGCGTAAAAAACGTTAGGATAGGTGTTCTTAGTGATATCTTAGAAATGTCAGAAAAACCAGTGTCTGGTGTGATAAAGGACGTTATAAATAAACTATCTAGTGAAGGAGCAATAATTGAAGATACTAAATTAGGTTATGCAGAATACGCACTACCAGCATACTACATAATAGCAATGTCTGAAGCAAGTTCTAATTTAGCTAGATATGATGGAGTTAGATATGGATACAGTAAATATATGGAAGGTAATTGGAGAGAGGTTTATGCTAAAAATAGAGGAGAAGCGTTTGGTATAGAAGTAAAGAGAAGAATTCTCCTTGGTAGTTTTATCTTAAGTGCTGGATATTATGAGGAATTTTACCTCAAGGCGTTAAAGGTTAGAAATTTAATTAAGAAAAGCCTAGACGAGTTATTCAAAAAATATGATATTTTACTTTCTCCTACAATGCCTATATTACCGCCTAAATTAGGTGAGGTAGTTAATGACCCAGTGAGAATGTATGCAATGGATCTAAATACTGTAATAGCTAACTTAGCTGCAATACCAGCATTATCTATGCCAGCAGGATTTTATAATAACTTACCAATAGGATTACAATTAATGGGAAAATATCTATCAGATATTTATTTAATTAACATATCATCCTATATAGAGAGAAATGTAACAAAATTGTACAATTTAACTGCACCAATTAAGATCTAATAATTTTTTAATCCTATATCCGGTAGAATGTACAATATGCAAAGTAATTTAAGAATCGATACAATAAGTGAGATATTTAAGGAGTTACAGAAAGAGAAGTACCACCTCATTGGCACTCATAGTGCATATAAGAAGTGTCATTGGACTCATTCTGCTCTTGTAGCTAATAGATCTTGCTATAAGGGCAAATTCTATGGAATTGAGAGCCATAGATGCGTACAAATGACTCCAACTGCAGCGTGGTGCTGGTTTAGATGTGTACATTGTTGGAGATTAGAACCAGAGGATGTTGGGCTAGAGTGGGACGATACGAAAATGCCTGCATACGACGATCCGGAATATATTGTAGAGAGGAGTATAGAAGAACATAAGAAAGCCGTTTCTGGATATCTAGGAAGAAATGATGTTAACATTCAAAAAGTAAAAGATGCGATGAGACCAGCGCATGTCGCAATAAGTTTGACAGGAGAACCTACACTTTATGAGAAACTTGGTGATCTTATAAAGGAGTATCATAAAAGAGGTATGACAACCTTTCTTGTAACTAGTGGTGTAAGACCAGATATATTAGCAAGTTTAGAAGAAGAACCTACTCAGTTATTTGTATCTCTACAGGCTCCGAATGAGATGAAACATAAAATGATTAATAGACCAGTAGTTGCTAACTCTTGGCAACTAGTTATGAAGACTTTAGAGATCTTACCAAGTTTTAGTTCACCAACTGTAATAAGATTTACAATGATAAAGGGATACAATATGAGTGAGCAAGATGCAAGAGAATTTGCGAAGTTAATGGAAATTGCAATGCCTACATATATAGAGATTAAGGCTTACATGCACGTTGGACCATCAACCTATAGGTTAAGTAGAGATGCTATGCCAAAACATAAGGAGATAAGAGAATTTGCGAAAATCCTAGCACAATATACTGGGTATAATATCTTATCAGAGCATGTACCCAGTAGGATAGTTCTCCTAAGTAAATTGGATAAGCCGATTAAGATTGGTAATGCGTGGAATGAAAAATGGGATTGGTCTACTATTGATATGGAAGATGATATGAGTGGAGAATATAAGGAAGCAGAACAAGGTTGTACAGAGGGATCAACTTGAAAAGATGAGTCAAACGCTTGTATATTAGCTAAAATTATAGCCTACTCAAAGGACAAGTCGTACGTAACACAATCAGAGCTAGCTAAATTACTTAATTTCTCACAGCAATCAATATCTCGTAAATTAAAGGAATTGGAAGATGATAAACTGATAGTAAGAATAATATCTAAAGAAGGAGAGATCATAAGATTAACAGAAGAGGGAGAAAGATTTTTGCGTTCATGTTTAAGTAACTTAAAAGATGCCATATTGTCGCTTCATAGTCTCGAAATAAAAGGAAATATTGTATCTGGACTTGGAGAAGGAAAAATATTTCTATCAATGGAGTACTACAAAACTCAAATAAACAAAATAATGGGATTTGATCCTTATCCAGGCACGCTAAATATTGTAATATACGACAAACTGTCTCTAGAGAATAGATTACTCTTAGATTCATCACCTTCTTTAATTATTCCAGAATACAAGCAGAAGGATAGAGTATTAGGCGCAGTTAAATTATATCCTGCATCAATTAATAAATTAACACCAGCTGCAGTAGTCATTCCCTTAAGAACCACACATCCAAAGAGTGTAATAGAAATAATTTCCCCATTTCATCTCAGGGAAAAATTGAATTTGAAGGATGGCGATGAGGTAACAATAGAGGTTTATGTTTAACATTGTTGTAAATTACAATACCTCTTTTTAATTTCATTTATTATATCTGTTGTACTTGAATGGGGCCATTTCCTTATTCTCTCTTTTAATCTAATTATTTGAGGACTTAAGCCTCGTTTTTTTAATTCCTCAAGGAGCTTAGTTTCATCAACTTTCTGATCTGGTCCTAGGAAAATTATATCGGGATTTACTCTTTCCACACTTTTTAGAAAATCTTCCTGATCACCTAATATTGCATCAAAAACGTATCTTATACTCTTAATAATTTCTAACCTAGTTTGCTCATCGTTAATGGGCTTTCTACCTTTGATTCTTTCTGAATTAGAATCCCTAGCCACAGTCACGTAAACTCTTCCGTATTTCGATGCCTCCTTCAAGAATTCTATATGTCCAGGATGCAATATGTCAAAAGTACCTGCTACAAATACTTTTTTCGATACATTAGATTTGGGATCTTTATTCTCATAAATCTCCTTTGCGTCTAACAAACCCTCAGCGTAAACAATATCAACTAATGCAGTTACATAATCACCTTTCTCTAAATAATATTTAGAATCCTCAGTATACAATCTAGCTAATTCTACCACTTTATTATTGGCACTGTTAATATCCTTTAATCGTTCATCCATTCCTTTAATATACTTTTCTATTCTTTTCCTTAACTCATCAATATCCATTTTATAGCCTCAGCCTCCATATAATGAAGGTTACCAGGAATTATAATAATATGTGGTGTATTGCCAAAGTCATATGATATAGCCTCCTCTACGGTGAGAGCAATAATTTTCTCATTATCACAACCTAATCTAGCACCAACTATTACAATATCGGATTTGGAAAGTACATTTTTTCTATGTTTCTCTTCAAGTCGCAATAAGATCTGTAATGCTTCATTAGCTGTCATAGCTTTCTCGTCTTTTAAATCTAAATATAGTATGGTATGAAGACCTCTTTTTCTGTTATCCTCAATCACATTATAAGGAGTAGGATCTATAAAATCGTTGTAAGGAAATGTCACTGTAACTGACTTACCGAATTTATAGGAAGATAATAGAGATTTCGATATAAGATAACAATGTACTGAAATTCCTGGAATCACTTTTACCTTATGCCCTCGCTGTTTAGCTTCTACGAGCAGTGAAACGTGAGTTGTAGCTATTAATACATCTCCGATACTAGCTATGCTCACGTTATAAGTTTTATCTAAATAATCCATAATAATCTTCGAGTTGTTCTCTAACAAACTCCTATCCGCTTCAATGAAAGTCTTCTCTCCCTTTACTAATCTCCTTAATATATCAACGTTTATATCGCAAGATCTAGATGTGTATTTATCAAAAATTATAATATCAGAATCATTTAATGCATTTATTGCACTCTCAGTTATGAATTTTTTAGAGATTCCAAGACCTATTAGACTTAAAACGCTCACAAAAAGAATGTATAAAATGGTGTTTAATATTATCTTATCTTAATGCTAGAGCTCACTAGAGGTATCTTAATTGCTGAAGACCTACCAGCACTTTACGTAAAACAAGCTAATAGTGTGGTAATGTCTGACGTGCACATAGGTTATGAAGAGGAAATGTCAAGAAAAGGCATATATATCCCTAGAATACAGAAAAAAAGATTTCTTAATATAACGAACAGAGTACTCTCAGTCTTTAATACTAAGAAGTTAATAGTAAATGGAGATTTCAAGCACACATTTGAAAAACTTACTAGGCAGGAAAAAGAGGAATTAACCGAAATACTGAAATATTTAAAGGATATTGGAGTAGAAATTACAGTAGTGAGAGGAAATCATGATAACTATATTTCATTAGTTACAGAAAAATTTGATAATGTAACATTAGTTGATGAGTTAGACCTTGGAGAAATACTAATAACCCACGGACATAAGGTAATAGAGCCGAGAAACAATACAACTTACATCATAGGTCATGAACACCCGAGATTGTCAATAAGAGATAAGTTAGGCTTTTCTAGGAAACTACAATGTTTCTTGACAATACCTATAAAGGAAAGGGAAAACTCTCAAATTATAGTATTACCCGCAATTGGAATATACCAAGCGGGAAATGATATATCATTGATACATTCAAATTACATGAGTAATTTGATAAAAGAACACGCAATATTAGAAAAAGCGAAACCTTATGTTATAATTGAGGGAGAAGGTATAATGGAGTTCCCCGAATTAGGCTTAATTAAGAACATACTTATTTAAAAGAGGGATTTATAAATGCAGAATCAAAAAGTTTTTAAGGTGATCTTTTATCTCCAATTCAGCGGTATCGTATAAACCCATTGTAAATATAGAAAATATCGTGGCAACAGTTACATTAGAGCAAAGTTTGGACTTATACGCTATGGAGAGAAGTATTCCCAATATAGAATACGATCCAGATCAATTCCCAGGGTTAATTTTCAGATTAGAACAACCTAAAGTTACTGCTTTAATATTTAAATCTGGTAAGATGGTAGTAACTGGGGCTAAAAGTACAGAAGAGCTAATAAAGGCTGTAAAGAGAATAATTAAAACACTTAAAAAATACGGCATAAAAATAATGGGTAAACCTAAAATCCAAATTCAAAATATAGTAGCATCCGCTAACTTACATGTGAACGTTAACTTAGATAAAGCTGCATTCTTACTGGAAAATAATATGTACGAGCCAGAACAATTCCCAGGATTAATTTTTAGAATGGATGATCCTAGAGTTGTACTGCTAATTTTCAGCAGCGGTAAGATGGTAATAACTGGGGCAAAGAGAGAAGATGAAGTATCTAAAGCGGTAAAGAGAATATTCGATAAGCTAGCCGAATTGGATTGCGTCAAACCTATAGAGGAAGAAGAGGAGTTAGAGCTCTAGAAGCTTAAGTAAACCGTTTATTACACTTTTACTTTTAACGCTTTTTATTCCCTTCTTTTCTAATTCCCTACTGAAAAAGGATAAGTAAACTGGAGATTCATACATACCACCAAAATAGTAGACCACATTCGAATTTACAGCTTTACATACTATTTGAACTAAAGTAGAGAATTCTGATATACAAGTGTTCAAAATTCTAATGGCCTTTGTGCTATTTTGCTTTACAGCGTTTAACAAATTAACTGAATATTGTGCTATTTTGGCTGGATTACAAGAGTTTTTATAGAGGAACCTCACTAGATCTTCTTCACTATTAAAATTAGAAAATCGAATTAAGCTTCTATCATTAGATAGCCCCTGAAACTCTCTTAACAACTCATGTAAAAACTCTCTACCTAACCAGAATCCAGAACAGATATCGCCAACTAACCATCCTCTATCGCCCTTTATTATCCTTTTACTTCCATCAAAACCATATACTATACTACCAGTCCCTGCTATGGTTATACATCCCTTATCCGCATTAGACATGAGTACAACATGAGCGTCATGTTCTATAATTACTTTATCCGCGTATTTACTTAGGAGTGGATATAATTTACTCTTTACCTCTTTTGCAATGCCTTCACTGTCAATGCCAGCTAAAGATATTGCAATTCCATTAAATTTCTTATTAAATGATGAAATTATACTATTTAATCTTAAAACCGACTTATAGGGACCTACTTTATCCACACTTGCAGGCTCGTATTTATACTGTCTTACTACTTTTTCACCATCATAAACGAAAACTTTAGTAGATGTACCACCAGCATCTATTAATAGGTATTCCACAAAAGATATAAATGCTAACCTACATTAAAATTTGGTGCCTAGAAATGCTCAAACATGGTAAGTATGTTTATGTAGATCTAAATAACGGTAAATACGTTAAGGTAAGGGTACTTAAATCAAGGGATGACAATTCCGCTGAAAAATACATTCTAACCAGTTATGTGAATAAGAATAAACCTAAAAATAGCATAGTAATAAAGATGGATAATCTACCAATAGAAGTTAAAGATAAATTAACTAAATTCTTTTTATAAGCTTCTCTAAAATTCCATATTTTTCTAATGCTGTTAGAGTAATATATATAGAAATAATAACTATAGAAGCTAATATTAACGTATATAGTGATTGAATAGTTAAAATATATGTATTATCTATAATATCTTTCACGACAGTAAATAATATGAAATAGATTATAACTATATTTATAATCTTAATTATATCATGCCATACCCTAATATCTTTATTTAATCCCTTTGAGACAGCCTTACCACCAAACAAGATTATGGCGGAAAATGAAGCATATGGTAAAATTTGAAGAATTGCAAAAGCAAATTCTTGAATACTACTTAGTCCTCTAACCAGCTGAAGTTGTATATAGAGGTTAATCACACCTATTAAAAGTGAGATAATAGACACTGTAGCTGTTATTACCATTATTGTGGAATTCTCCCACCAACTTTCTATGAGATCATCTATTTTGAGACCTTTTATAACCATTGCACTTCCTAATATAATTAGTATTGTTGGCTCTATGTAAACTGATAAATTCAGAGCAGCCAATATTCCGGCTAAGGCTAATACTATACCAGGTACACCTAAGAAAATCCTCGCATATCTCTTTTCTGTTACGGCTTTTCTTATATACTTTGCAAGAAGCATATACGTTTCCTCTACTCCCCTATATTGCTCTACGATAACTTGCTGAACTGCAGAAATCTTTAATCTAGATTGAATTATAGGTATTGCACGAGCATCGTCTGGACTGTCATAGACTACTACTGCATATTCTGGTGATAGCTCTTCAATTACTTTGTCTAACTTTTTTGAGAATTCTAACTGTGACTCAGTACCACCTTTTTTTGAACCGGATATGAAGACTATCTCAGCGTCTTCTCCTTTTCTTTTTAGATCAAGATAAGTATTAAATGCAACTACCATCGAATTAAAATCGGAGTCCGTTGGCATAAAATACGCTGCTTTAACAAGAGCTAGCTTACATTTTTCTTCTCCTATTATTGGTGAAGAAAACCCTAAATCTCCTATATCATCATCAATATCAACGTATATTACTATTGTCTTTACCATCCTTATTATCTACTTCCCCATAAAGTATTAAAAATTCTTCAAAAGATAACCTCTTGTTCTGCTTAAGCTTTTCCTCTATACTCTTCTTCTTTTTCTCAATAACTTCAGTAGTATTAACTTGTACTGGATTTTCTTGAAGGCTTTTTAGTCTTCTTTGGGTTTCATTCAGTTCATTACTCTTATTTTTAATTTCTGTATTTAACTCTTCTATTTGTTTGGAAATGTTTTCTATTTCAGTATTTAAATTATTTATTTCATCTCGTAACTTATTTCTCTCTTCGACCAATTTCTTTATAATGTTCTTCTTTTCTCCTATCTCGTTAATAAGTGCCTTAATCTTCTCCCTAATTGTATTTAACTCAACTCTTTTTGCTAGTAATTCAGCTTTTTCTTCAGTTTTCTTCTCTCTTATTTTCATAGCTTTTTTAGCATCTTGTAATTTTTTCTCTAGCTCAGCGATTCTCTGTATGACTTTTTTCTCTTCCTCTAACGTTAAAGAACTAGTTTGTAATTTCCACTCTAGCTCCCTTATTCTCCTTTCTATTAAATCAGGGTTGCCTAGTTTCTGAGAAGAAAGTTTTTTAACTTCCTCAAAATCTTTTCTCATTTGTTGAATTATTTCTACCAAATTTTTTCTTCTTTCCTTTAACTGATTAAACTCCTCTAATTTCATTTTATACTCTTGTCTCACTACGTTAATTTGTTGCGTCAATTCCTTTGCTTTGGTTATCTTTTCCCTTCTCTTCTCTCTCATTTTTTTAGCTTTTTCAATAAGTTCTAACTTAAGTTGCTTTAGTCTAACTATATTCTCTTTAAGCTCAGATATCTTCTTATATAACTCGTCTGTGTCCGTTGATATAGATGACATTCTTGTCTATTTTAGTAGCGAATCGTATAAATAACTATTTCCCACATAATAGCCTTCAGAAAGCCCTAAAAATCAGCTACAGCAGTTAACATGAATGAATAGGTATTATCAACAAATAATAATAAACCTATGTAGATGTAACATAAAAGTGAGATGAAAAACAACTTTAATGAAATAGGCACATTTACAAAGAATGTTTTAAAAGATAAGATTCTTATTAAATTAAAGAACAATTTAGACTTTACGAAGTATAATATAATAGGAAAAGCTATATATAATGAAAAGCAACAAAAAATAGGAAAGATCCTAGATGTATTAGGAAACGTAAGAGAGCCTTATGCTTTAGCTATGTTAGATAAAAATTCAAAAATTTCATTAAACGAGAAGATATTCGTTAGCTATAATGAGAGGAGGTCAAGAAGATGACATGCCCATTTTGTGGAACAGAAAACTCAATAACATATGACATGGAAAAGGGAATGTACATATGTACAAACTGCGGCAGTGTGATAGAAGATAACGCGATAGATCCTGGTCCAGATTGGAGAGCGTATAACGCGAAAGACAGAAACGAGAAAGAAAGAGTAGGTAGCCCAGGTACTCCAAAAGTACATGACTGGGGATTTCATACTGTTATAGGCTACGGTAGAGTTAAGGATAGACTAAAAACATTAAAGATGCAAAGAATGCAAAATAAAATACGTGTGTCGCCTAAGGATAAAAAACTAGTCACCTTACTTTCTATTTTAAATGATGAAAGCTCAAAATTAGAATTACCAGAGCATGTCAGAGAAACTGCATCATTAATAATAAGGAAAATGGTAGAAACTGGACAAACCAAAAGGATAGATCAGTATACGTTGGTAGTTGCTACACTATATTACTCCTGCCAAGTGAATAAAGTACCTAGACACCTCCAAGAGTTTAAAGCTAGATATTCCATATCTTCTAGTGAACTTTGGAACGCCTTAAAGAGAGTTCAATCTGTTGCACAATCAATACTTGACTTTCGACCCAAAATCAGTCCAACAGAATATATACCGAAAATAATATACAGACTAAATTTACCCCCAATTATAGGAACAAAAGCATCTGAATTAGTAGACCTGATGCATAAGCAAGGGTTGAGTAGCGGGAAAGGCTATTTATCTTTAAGCGCAGCTTCAGTTTACTTAATATCAGCACTAATGGATATAAAAAAGACACAGAAAGAGGTTGCAGATTCGTTAGATATTACTGAAGTAACTATTAGAAATAGATATAAGGATATTGTAGATAATTTTGATATTATCGTTACATTATGATTTTTATAGAATAGAGTAAAATGCTTTTGAATAGAATTTATTTCTTTTAAATCTTATTTGTGATTAAAACTACTGAAAAGTGGCCAATTATCACTAAAGTGTATTTAGCGTATCCATAAAAACAGTAAAATAAATAAGCATGGAATGTATATATATATTTTAGCCAACACGGGTGTAAAAGATGGAATCAGATTCAACAAATAATTATGAAGCAATAGTACATAAAAAGATAAAAGAAATGGGAGAAAAAGGAATTTCACAACAAGAACTTGCTAAATCAGTTGGTTTGCCTATAAGAGAAATTAGTAGCATTATAAAAAGATTAGTTGAGAAGAAGCTAATTATTAAAAAGGCTGTGAAAGAAAATGGAAAAAATATAGTTAAATTGTTTGCAGTCGATAGTAATTATAATATAAACATTTATATAAATCTTAACGGTTTAGATGAGATTCCCTGCTTGAGTTGTAAGAGCTTAACCAAATGTGGAAATGGAATACATGTAAGCCCACAGACTTGTAATAAATTATCAGGCTGGATCTTAGAAAAAGCTTTATCTTAAATTCTTAATGCACCTTGTTATTTCTTCATACTCCCTATCAGTCCTTATCCCAGTAGGAACAAAATGAGTCCTAGAAGCGTCCCCTAGACATTCTAAAATCGAATTAATTGGAGGAATAGCTGAGATTTTTAATTTAGATGCAAGCTTACTAATATTGTAAAATACACTTTTATATTTTGCTTCCTTTTCTATTACATTAAGTAGCTTCTGTATTCTGTTAAAAGAGGACAAGTAATTAAAATCACTGTATGTATCAGTTATTCTTTTTAAAAATTCCATATTGTGAAGAGGTCCACTATATAGAGGACCGATAATGATAAAAATTTCGCCACAGACTGGGCACTTAATCTTACAATTCTCGTCTACGAAAGACTGAAATCCACAGCGGGGACATTCCCCGAAATATTTAAGATTCTTATTAATGTTCTCATCTGCTTTTCTAGCGCCACTTTCCACTCTTACAAATAGTCTATAATAATAGTCTGCATAAAAAGAGAATAACGGATACACGGTCTTTTCTAATATTGCAGCTTCTCTAATTATCTTACCAATAAGTATTCTTAATCCAAGCTCCTTTGACGAGGATAGTTTGTAGTTAATAGCATCATATTTTCGCCTACAAGAAGTTCGTGAAGAACCCTCAAGTGGAGATAAATCAGTTGCTGTAAACGCTACTATTCCATTTCTTATCGTGGCATTTATGGATGAAAGAATAAACGGTGCTGGAGATCCAAAGGGATCTATATCAATGTAATCGCTCTTTATTTCGTAGAGTAATGCATTCGCATCCTTATTATAAATTTTAGCATTTTCAATTCCATTATTTTTCACATTTATTTGAATTAGGGAAGTAGCAGTTGAATTTTTGTCGTTAAGAATTAGTTGTTCACTTTTCCAAGATTCAACATAATATCTAATTCCTCTTATACCCGTTGCACTTAATGTATCTAGTATTATTTTAGGCTTTAATAGATTAACCACGATTACGCTGAGGTCTCTGTTAAAAGTCATTTTAGAATTGTAGAATACTGGAGCCCACGATGGGTCAAATTTCCCCTCTATCATATATTCTTTAGGATCTGGTACAAATACTCTAACTTTGCCTTCCGTTACTTCCTTTAATTTCATCTATTAAAGAATGTATATCATTTTCTTCATAAGCTTTATATCCTAGATCTTCACATTCCCTTAACATCTTTGAAGTCCTTATGATTATAAATAATTCAGATTTAGTATAAGATGCAAGTTTCTTAGCTTCATAAAATTTCTTCATTGACTTATTATAATCCTTGTTCTCTATTGTAACTAAATATCTATTATTATCGTTGTCTTTAACTATCAAATCTGCAGCAGTTAATTTCAATGATAGGACATTTAATCCACTTTCTTTCAATTTATATATCAACTTTGATTTAAAATTCTCCGGAGAAAACTCTATTATATCATCTTCAATGACTTCTTTTTTACTTTTTATAGAATCCCATATTACATCACCTATTATATCATCCCCGAACAAATCTATCAACTTCTCTGCAACTTCAAGCGATACGTCAGAATCTCCTTTCTCGTAATCGTAAATGGCCTTTCTAGAAACGCCAAGATATTTAGCTACATCTCCTATACTATATCCCATTTCCTCCCTCTTATGTTTTAATATGTTATTTCTGATCTTTATGAATATACCTCCTCTAGTTCTATAAAGGAAAATTTTCTCACCATTAATTAGTCTCTTAAATCCTTCAGGCGAGACTGCAAAAACATTATCAGCCTTAACTGAGACAATATCCTCCTCTTCTTCATTAGTAACTACTAATGACGCAGTTAACGTAGATACTGCAATCTTCTTCAAATCTGAAATTTCCTCTTTGGTCACTTTATCCTCAGATACTCTAATTAGAGTGGGTTCCTTAGAGTTGAGAACGATATCTACGGATTTTCTATTATGTTCTGGATATTCAATCATTGTATAAGTATAGTTTTTATCCTTCAATATGTCTATAACCTCGTCAATAATTCTTTTACTCATACCTTACATCTCACTTAATTATTCTGTTTCTTCTGTATAACTTGTAATGGGGCTAAGAATTATAAATATTAATGATGTATATTCCCTTAATAGCTTCTCGACATCCACATTTAATATTACATCAGATATTTCTCTCCCAAGTAAAATTGAAATTGCCTTTCTGTTCCATTGTTCACCGCTAATGAAATATTCACCAACTTCGGGTGATTTAATAAATGTAAAGGGAATTTTTACTAAGGACCATAAATAAAGTGGAATTTTACTGGAAAGCCTTTCCACTTCGTCTTTTTTTATTTCATGATAAAAATTATTATTTAATCTAATTTTTAGTTTACCTTCCAATGCATCTTTAATGGTAACGTATTCAGCTGGAGAAGAAGAGAATATGTCTTTAAGTCCAAATTCAAAAATCTTGTCTATCAAACTCCTACCCTTTATATCTACTTAGAACTATTGCATGGTCTTTATCGTATGGATCTAGATTAATAATTTGGATTGTCTCAAAATTAGAATTTTCCAGTTTTTCTACTTCCGATTTATATATTTCTTTAGGGTCTTTAGTAACATCAATACTTCTGGCTTTAATCACTAAGAGCATATGTCCATTTAATTTAAGAAAGAATCTAGCATTATATATAGCTATGTCTGTCTGATCTGGTTGAGCAATATCGACGTAAAGTACGTCAACGTTCTCTACTACTGACTTATAGCTCTGAGGGAATCTGGCATCCGCCAATATTGGAAAGATATTAGGCCTCCTTTGAGCTACTAATAATAATTCTCTTACAACTCTTGGAGAAAATTCTACACCATAAGCCTTACCATTTAACTCTATAATATCAGAGACATGACTTATTGTAGTTCCGGAAGCAGCTCCTAAATATAAGACCTTAGTGCCTTTCCTAATAGGATTACTCTTAAGACCTTTAAGTATCGCTCCTGCTAATTTACTTCTAAATGCATTCCATTCCCTATATTCAACACCCTCATACTTGATTAGTCTTTCACCATAAACATTAAAGCCTGATACCAGGTTTCTTGTACATAACCTAAAGCTACCGTCGTTAAATTCGCATTCGTAAATATTTTCCATATTGGTCTGTTTTACGGTAACTACTTCAGACATTTTTATCACTTTCTTTTACCTCTTCTCTTTTCACCTTTTTTACCTTTTGCTTGCTGTTTTTGTGGTTGCTGTGGCTTTTGTTGTTGTGGCTTTTTAGGTGGAGGTTGAGCGAATTTCTCCTTAATCTCATCTATTCTCTTCTTTAATTGTTCATTTAGTTGATCTCCTATGAATCTCCCACTAAAAGCATCAACTCTGGCTGCTATTGCCAATTTAGCCGCTAAAGCTCTGGCAATCTTGCCTCTTTGCCATCTGGGTGATGTGTGAATAGCAGGATACTGAAATATCACACCATGTTTAGGTGGTCTTCCTCCACTTCTTAACGCCCTGAATAAGGCTTTTTCAGCACCCAATACCTGGATCGTACTAGCCGGCATTTTAGCTAACTCTTCCAGACTTCCTGATATACTCAATAATCTAGCACCTAATGCTGGACCAACTAAGGCCGTTATATTTGGTGCAACTTCTTTCATTACACCTTCTAGATAATTATTAAGGTTTCTCCTTATATTATACAGTTCTAAAATGGTGTTTGCAATCATCCTCATTGCAGATAAATCATCTTCTGAGATATCTGCACCTATACTTTTCTTTGCAGCATCGACTATCCTATTTATTCTTTGCTCATTGAAACCTAATTCCTTTAGAGCATCAGTAGTTACGAGTCCTCTATCACCAAACTTGGACACTATGGTTGCGTATTCTTCATGGTCCTCAATAAGCTTATCTAGCTCTGGAAAATGAATACTATACCATTCTCTTAATCTTTCTGAGAAAAGATTTATGGTCTTATCTATATCATCCATTGCCCTTACTGCTTGAATAGCCAAAAGATCTCTTTTTTGAGCTGCAGATCTTAGCTTCCTTCTAGTATACTCTAACGAAAGTTCATGAAGAAAATTATAATACTCCTCTTCATTACTTACAAATTTTATATCTATAGCTACTTTAGGTAATGATTCCCTAAATATCCTCGAAATCTTACTATATGGTTCATATGTAACCCTATAACCTAGGGCTTGTAATTTAGGAACTTCAGCTTCGTTCTCGACTACTACTTCTTGTGGGTTAACTTTCTTTAACAACTCAACTGTTGCATTAAATGGTATGCCCTTTTCATTATTTAAAAGCTCCTCAGTTATTTTTCCCAAATCTCTTGGATTTGTAATATAGTCTACAATATTACCATTTTCATCGTAAGCAATTGCTCCAATAACATGCTCGATTAGGTATATTTTCATCATCTCTCACTACAAACCTATCTGACAAATTTTTAAGTTTAAATGCTCAAGTTATAATAAGAGTTAATATGCCTTCGCACGGTTCGTTAACCAAGGCGGGAAAGGTTAGAAGTCAAACACCCAAAATACAACCTAAAGAAAAACATAAAGAGGTACCAAGAGTAAGAAATAGAAAGGAATATGAAAAGAGAGTAGTAAAAGCTAGGCAACAAGCTCCCGCTAGATAATAAACTATTTTTGCTATTACCTAATCTTTTTCTGTGCAAGAAAATTATAAAGGAAAGGCTTATGATATTTTGAAAAATCTAAATATAGAGGAAGGGGACCTAATAGAGGTTAAGAAAGGGGACCTAAGAATAAGAGGTATACTGTTACCAAGTTACTCGAAAGATGAAAGAATATTCGTAATAAAATTAGATAATGGCTATAATATAGGAATATCCATAGATAATGTATCTGAGATTAAACTAATCACAAAAAATTCAAGTAAAGCTCAAGAGAAGAGTGAAAGAAAGGATACTAGTCGTGATGGCACTAAAGGTGAAATAAAGATAATCAGCACAGGAGGTACAATAGTAAGTAAAGTTGAGTACGAAACTGGTGCAGTCAGACCCGCGCTAACCACTGAAGAAATAGTACAATTTCTGCCAGAAATAAACGAAATAGCAAAAGTTGATGCAGAGGTACTTTTCTCGATATTAAGTGAAAACATGAAACCCGAATACTGGGTTAAGATAGCTGAATCAGTAAAGAAAGCGTTTGATGAGGGAAACAGTGGAGTAGTTATTGCTCATGGTACGGATACTATGGCATATACAGCATCTGCGTTAGCTTTCTCTCTAAGATCTTTACAAGGACCGGTTGTGCTGGTGGGTTCGCAGAGAAGTAGTGATAGACCTAGTAGTGATTCGGCAATAAATCTCTTATCTGCAGTTATCACAGCCAAATATACACCATTTGGAGAAGTAGTAGTAAATATGCACGCTGAGTCCTCAGACTCTTACGTATTAGTACATAGAGGAGTAAAGGTTAGAAAAATGCATAGTAGTAGAAGAGATGCCTTTCAGTCAGTAAACAATAAGCCTTTAGCTAAAGTTCTTTGGAAAGAAAGGAAAGTGGTAATGCTTGACAATAATTATATAAGCAAGAAAGACGAGACTACACTTGACGCTAAATTTGATAATAGAGTATTTTTACTATACTATTATCCTGGATTAGATAGAGAGTTCTTAGAGCACATTTTAACTAATACTAAAATAAGAGGTATTATAATAGCTGGTACTGGTTTAGGTCATACTTCATCAGATTATGTGGAATTATTCAGAAAAGCTACTAAAGATGGCATATTTATAGGAATGACAACACAGTGTTTATTTGGAAGAGTTAATATGAATGTGTATACTACCGGAAGACAGTTACTCGATGCTGGTGTTACCCCATTGGAAGACATGCTACCAGAGGTCGCATTAGTTAAATTAATGTGGGTACTTGCACACGAGCAAGATTTAGAAAAAATACGAAGCCTAATGATATCAAATCTAGTGGGGGAGATAAATCCTCGTCACACTTTAGATCTTTTCCCAAGGTGGTTATATGAGTGAGTTAAATTATGAAGAGCTAGGATTAAAAGTAGGATTAGAAATTCACCAACAGCTTAACACATCTCACAAATTATTCTGCAACTGTAGTACTAATTTGGAAGAAGATTATAAGCTAACCTTAGAGAGGTATTTAAGACCTGCATTAAGTGAATTAGGGGAAGTCGATGTTGCTGCGTTGTTTGAGTGGAAAAAAGGTAAAAAATACGTATACAGAATACCTACAACAACAAGTTGTCTCGTAGAAGCTGATGAAGAGCCTCCACATGCAATAAATGAAGAAGCGTTAAAAATAGCATTAGCTATTGCCATTGCACTAAACAGCAACATAGTAGACGAAATTTACGTCATGAGAAAAATTGTAATAGATGGTTCAAACACTACTGGATTCCAAAGAACCGCAATAGTAGCACTTGGTGGAATGCTAAAAGATGAGGGAGTTACAATACAAACTATTGCAGTTGAGGAAGATGCTGCAAGGAAGATAGATGAAGGAACAGATCAAGTAACCTATTCGCTAGATAGATTAGGGATTCCATTAATAGAAATTTCAACTGGACCGGATATAAGGAGTCCAGAGCAAGCTGAAAGAATTGCACTAAAGATTGGCCAATTGCTTAGAATGACCGGTAAAGTTAAAAGAGGTATAGGCACAATAAGGCAAGACCTAAATATCTCTATAAAAGGTGGTACAAAGATAGAAATTAAAGGAGTACAAAAACTAGAATTAATACCGGATATAGTTAGATATGAAGCAATGAGACAATTTAACTTGCTTAAGATAAAAGAGGAATTATATAAAAGAGGTGTGAGTAAAGATCTAATTTTATCCAATTTTGTTGTGAAAGATCTCACAGAACTTTTTAAAAAGACAAATAGTAAAATCATTAAAAGCGGAATAGAAAAAGGAGGATTAGTATACGGAATAAGAGCGTACAAGTTAAAGGGAATATTAGGTTGGGAACTAATACCAAAAAAGAGAAGATTTGGAACAGAAATTGCGGATTACGTTAGAGCACTTGCAGGATTAGGTGGACTTTTCCACTCTGATGAGCTACCCAATTACGGTATAACTGAAGAGGAGATAGGCAAAGTTAGAGAAGCCCTTGGTGCAACAACTGAAGATGGTTTCATTCTAATTGTTGGCGAAAGAGAGAGGTTGAATAAAGCTGTAGAAGTAATAAGGGACAGAATATTACTCGCATTTGAGGGTGTTCCTAAGGAAACTAGAGGAGCGTTAGATGATGGAACCACGAAATTCTTAAGACCACAGCCAGGCTCAGCTAGAATGTATCCAGAAACTGATATTCCACCGAGAAGAATAGATGAAAAACTCCTTGAGGATGCTAAAAAATTGGTTCCGGAATCGCCAGAGTCTAAAATGAAAAGGTATATCACATTAGGTTTAAGTGAGGAACTAGCTAAGGAGATAATTAGAGATCCCAGACTCGACCTATTTGAAGAATTAGTTAACAAATATTCCCCAAAGGTCTCTCCAGTTATAATAGCTAGTACAATCACCAACACACTAAAGTATGTTAAGTCAAAAGGTGGTGATATATCAAAGATAAATGAGGAAGATATAGAGGAGCTAATAAAAAGCGTTTATGAGAACAAAATTAGCAAGGATTCAATCTCGGAAATACTCCTAGAATACACTACTAATAAAAATGTAGAACTAAAGGATATCATACGTAAATATGAGACATTACCAATTGAGGAATTAGAAAAGATAATAGATGATGTAGTTAGTTCTAATCTAGTTGAGATAAAGAAAAGAAAAGATAAAGCGGTAAACCTAATAATGTCAAAAGTAATGAGTAAAGTAAAAGGAAGAGCTGATGGGAAAGTTATATTAGAATTAATAAAGTCAAGACTCAAGAATGTTATAGAGTGAAGAATTACCCTCGGACAGATTATTGATGAAGAGAAGGCATTTGTCGGATTTAAATGATGAGCTTGACCACTTATGAAGCTAGATGATATAATAAAGGTAGCCGCTGAGTACCCATTTAAAAATCTTAGTGAAAATATAGAGTTACAAGATGAAATGCTTAGCATAGAACAACTTCCACAATTGTTAACTATTGGTGGAGTTAAAAGAATAAAATGGAAGTATAAGGCAAAAATTCTTGGTCCCGATCTCTCTACAATATCAACTGAAGGCGAAGAAAATAGCGAAGAATTAATAATGAGGACGCCATTAAACAAGACTTCAATTCCTTGGACCTTTACCAGGTTAGACACAAACTCATTGAAAAAGCTAGTAGAATATTTAATACCTTGTAAAGAAGGAACTTCACTTTTTAACGTCTCTCCTTGGTCAAGATATTACTTTACCAGAAATAGAACTATAGAATTAAAGGAGGGTGAAATTGGGAATGGCAGGAATGTTGAAATGCAAGGAAATATGAAATTAGTAGAAAACCAGATTAGTATAAACACGAAATTCTTAAATCCACAATTCTTCTACATAAATCCATACTACATAGAAAGTGATTATAATTCAGTATTCAATACCTTTGCTGCAAGCTTAGAACTCACAGAAGCATATTCTTTTGTAAGTAATTCGCTCCTTGACTTAAAATTTGAGCTAGGGAAAATTAGTGTAGAAACCAATGGAAAAATTTTAGTTTCAAAGACAAAGACTTTTGCTGAATCTAAAATCCATAGATTATTATGGGATATGATGAACGATGTGATAGAGATAGACTGTAGTCCACAATTTCCTCTTTCACTATATCGAATCGAGCCTTCTGCTGTAGTCCCGTTATATATAAAATTTGATGAGAAAACCAATATCTTACAAATGGTATTAGAAAACTTCAGCAATAATCCAGTTATAGCTACAGTTTATCTCTCAGCAAGAATAACTAAAATAATAAAGCCGAATAATACGATAACAACTGAGTACGATAGAATTAAAATTCCTATCAGAAGGTGGGGAATCATCAATTTAGAACTAGAAATAAAAAAACTACCAGACTTATTACTTAAAAGAAAAGCTATTTAGGTTCAACTGTAGTCTCATATAGGCATAGGCTTAGATTATACCCATGCTTTGTAAGAACTTTTTTACCTTCAGAACATAAAATACAATAATATACAGAAAGATTAGAATTTGAATTTAAAATTCTTTCCATAACTTCATTGACGAGGTCCATAAATTTTTCATCTTTCTCAAGAAGAGATCTTAAATTACTACCTCTTCTACTCTTAAGATAATTTGAGACCGCTGCTGGTGTTAAACCCATTAAATTCGCTGCCTTATACTCAGATAAATTTCTCTCCTTTATCAATTTTTGAGCCACTATACTTCTAACTGCTGGTAAAATCTCCCTAACGGAAAATTCACATGGTAACTGTAATGACATGTTAATACACTTCGGTCCAATATAATATAAAAAACCGATAAATAAAAATGTTTTTATAATTCACACGTCTTACATCCACCAGCATAAGTCTCCGATACTTCGACAAATTTCTTTTCCATCCTTAAACCAGAAGGAAGTAACTGAGTTTTCTTTATCTCCTCTTCTTTTTTCTTCTCGTATTCTTCCCTTTCTTTTTTAACTCCGAAGTAGATCACTTGTTGTTGCTTACTTTTATCTCTATAGACAGTTATACCTTTTATACCCAGTTTCCACGCTAACAAGTAAACCTTCTCTACAGTCTCTGGTGGTTCTTCTGACCTTAAGTTAATAGTCTTAGAGGTTCCAGAGTCATTCCACTGTTGCCAGGCCGCTTGATGTAGAACATGATAAATTGGTAGAACCTCATGAGCAGTTCTGAATAATCTTCTTAATGACTTTGGCATAAATACGTTATCTCCGATCATTCCACTTTCAGCTATCTTCTGAATGACTTCCGGATCATCTAGCTCATATTTTCTGAGATATTCTAAGAAAAGTGGATCAATCTCTATAAACTTTCCTACTGCAACATTTCTGACAAACGCTAACGCAAAGAGTGGTTCTATTGAAGATGAGGTTCCGGCTATTATTGAGATAGTACCTGTTGGGGCTATAGAAACTACAGTGGAATTCCTTAAACCATATTTTAACCTTTCGCTTTTTAGCAAATCAAAATCTAACTTATCTACTACACTAGTTAGCTTTTTAACATAATCTGATGGTTTATCAACAACTTCAGCAATTTGAAGTAGTGAATTGAAATCCAATGCACTCTCCCAAATATCTCTATACATTTTTGGATCATAGGCAGGGAATGAACCCTTCTCCTTAGCGATTTCGACAGATGCCTTATACGCGTGATAGAATATAAACTTAGCTAATTGGTATGATAAGTATATAGCGTCTACACTATCATAAGCAATACCCAATTTAATAAACATCCTTGCTAATCCCATAACACCTAAACCAACTTTCCTGGTTCTCTTGGTTGCATCTTCAATTTGCTTTAATGGGTAACGATTAGCATCAATTACATTATCTAAGAACCTTACTCCATAACTAATAATTTCTGCTAATCCGTCCCAATCTATTTCAGCTTTACCATTTCTCTCTATAACAAATTTCTCTAGATTTATAGAACCTAAATTACAACTCTCCCAAGGTAATAGTGGTTCTTCACCACATGGATTAGTAGCGTTAATCTTACCTAAATACCATACTGGGTGCCTTCTATTAATAGTATCAATAAAGAGAAGGCCAGGATCACCGCTGTCCCAGGCTCCTTTAACGATTTCATCGAATAGCGATCTAGCATTAACATATCTTACAATAGCACCCTCCTTTGAAGCTATTACGAGAGCTTCGTCAACTGTAATAATTTTACTCTCATCTAGTGAAACAACTCCACCTTTTTCTTCTAGTTCTGATAAGATAACCTCTTGAATCCATTCTTCATTCATATAACCTCTAGCCTTTGTAATATAATATTCGTGGTCCTTTCCGGCTATTTTAGTCTTTCTAGGGTTAACCAAAGGTACACTCTCACCCTTCACAACAGCCTCCATAAAGTAGTCATAAGCACCTACAGAAATATTGAAATTCTGTAACTGAACATCCTTTAATTGTCCAGTTTTAGCCTTTATAAAATCCTCAATATCGGCATGCCATGCGTGCATAACTCCCATATTAGCTCCTCTTCTCTTTCCACCTTGCTTTATGACATCAGTAGAGGCATCAAATACTTTCATAAATGATACCGGGCCAGAGGCTACACCCGCAGTCGAAGCAACAACATCACCCTTAGGTCTTAATTCCGAGAAATCGAACCCAGTTCCTCCACCTTGTTGATGAACCAGTGCAGTAGCTCTTAATGCGTCATATATACCATCTCCTTCTGGTGTTGTCATAGCATCTTTAACCGGAATTACGAAACACGCTGATAGGATGCCTAATCTAGTTTCGCTATTCATTAACGTTGGTGAATTAGGCACAAACTTTAAGCTGCTTATCATTTCGTAAAACTTCTCTTCTAACTGTTTAACTTCAGCCTCAGACTTACTATACTTTCTCTCAACTGACGCAAGAAATCTGGCTACTCTTCTGAATAACATCTGTGGTGTCTCAATATATCTTAAGGTATTAGGATCTTTCAATAAGTATCTAGCCTCTAATACTTTTAATGCATTGTAAGAGAGAAGTAAATCTTTTTCATTGAAATCTTTCCATTTTCCTTTACCGAAAACGTGATTGTAAATTCTAGCTAAGACATATCGCTTTGCTAATTCCATTAAAAAAGGATACTTTAGGGAGTTCTCTATGAGATTTCTTTCCACTATATCAGCAATTACTCTAGTATCTATAGCATTATCTTTAACATTAGCCTGAACATCATTAGCTATACCATCTATTACCTCATCTGGCACAGAAGAAAGTTTAGATAATATCTTCTCTAGTTTAAACTCGTCAATCCTCCCATCTCGTTTAATTACTTTAATCTTTCTTAAAGATGTAGAGTATAGTAACTGCTCCATTGTCTTCTATACTTATTATAGCTTACATCAATATAATTTTATTCTATACGTGAGAAGAGTATTACCTCGTCATATTTCAAAAAGATAATATCTACTTTTTCAGAACTCAAAATTTAAAGGCAATTGCGAAGTAACTGAATAATTTAGAGCAAGAACTTCCTATATTCACTAGCTAGGTAGCCGGGCAGGGATTCGAACCCTGGTCCCAGGGGCCAGAGCCCTGGATCCTTGACCACTAGACTACCCGGCTGTATTTAAATAGGGGAACATTACTTAAAAATTTATTACCACGTAGATAAGAAAGACCTAGATAGAAAAGACAATAAGAAAAACAAGAATTGGAAAAAGTTACTCCTTCCCTTAACCGCAATAAGCTTTAAATCCTTATTATATGATAGTTTTCTTAGTGCCGCCGTAGCTCAGCCTGGTTAGAGCGCCGGCCTTGTAAGTTACTGCCTAGATAGCCGGCGGTCGCGGGTTCGAATCCCGCCGGCGGCTTCTTCCAAATATTTTTCTATAGCTATTCTAATTACTTCACTTCTACTCATTCTACTATTTAACGCAAACAGATCTAGCTTTACTAAAAGTTCCTCCTCTGCTTTAAAAGTGATTACTCTAACCAATTTTCCTCTTTTATAAATCGGCTAAGTAGTATATTATAGGAAAATTTCTATTATAAGCAAATAGAGAGGGAGTTGAGCGAAACTAATATCCCAAAGATTTCAAGATTTCTTCTATCTTATTCTTAAGCGTCTCTGGATCTTGCTCCTCAATTATAAATCCCCTTATTATAATCCCTTCGGCTTCTCTTTTATTTAGTCCCCTAGTTTGTAAATAGAAGATTTGATTTTCGTCTATCCTACTTATTGCAGCAGAGTGTTTAGCCATAACTACTCTGCCAGTTTTTACTTCAAGCATGGGAGAAACTACTGCTTTAGCATCTTTTCCTAAGACTAATGATCTGCCAACTATCGACGTGGAAGAGTTAGTTGCAGTCTCATCTATAGTTGCCACGCCCCTTACCACAGTAAACGCTTGATCGTTAGAGATTGCCTTCATAAAGCCATTGCTTGCACTCTTCTGGCCTAAATGAATAACATTGTTAACTACATCTATTTTATTGCTATGCGTCCCAAAAGCTCTTGATGAAAATTCACTCACACTGCCCTCCTCTAGTCTAGTGTTAAACTGAACATGACCCATCTTATTACCGTTTACAAATATTGATGAATGCATTGTACCTTTTATGTTAGCCTTAATGTAAGAGAAAAGAAGACTGTTGTCACCAGAGAAATTTACAAATTGGAAATCTAAAGTAGAACCATCTTCTATATTAACAGATATAATTGGAATCGTTAGGGATCCTTCACCTAGATTTAGAACTTCATAAATTACCTTAATTTGCTTATCTTTAGGTACGTTAATTATTAGATGCGAAGGAGAAAGATATTTATTTCTATTGACGACGTGCTTAACATGATACTCTCCTTCATTGCTTATTGTTATCCGCCTAGAGAGAGAATAGGCCAGTGATACTAATTTATGCTCATCGCTACTAATAACATCATCATTCAGTAAGTCATCTATTTGTATATTATTTTTCGGAATTCTTATAGTATCATCTATAATTTCAGTTATATTTTCAGTTTCACTATATTTTACTTCTTGCCTAGAAATATCATTGAGGTTTAATGACTCATATAAATCCCATTCAGTATAGTGCTTGATTGTTGGCGAATCATGTATTAATTGATATGGCTTAGAAAGATACAAAGAAAACGCTTTTTCTCTCTCTCCTCTATCTTGTGTAAAGTTTTCATTAATTATTTTTTTAGCTGATTGTATATCAACTACTCCCAACTTAAGCCACTGCACCTAGCTTATCTAATTCTAGCTTTATAACCTTATTTAACATGGTAGCGTACTCAAATGGCAGTTCTTTCATGATCTCGTCTATGAACCCTAATACTAGCATTGAAGTTGCCTCCTTTTCATCTATACCCCTTGTCATTAGATAGAAGAGTTGATCCTCATTCATTCTGAATGTATGAGCTTCATGTGCTACATCTGCGTCCTCTTCTAACACTTGATTATGTGGATATGTATAAGCTTTTGTTTTATCATCAAGCATTAAAGAGTCACATTTAACAAACGCCTTAGAACTTACTGCCCCTTTATTTACTTTAATTAATCCTCTATATACGTTAACACCTCCATTGAAACCTATATTTTTGTTTACCACTTTACTCTTAGTATAAGGTGCTGCATGGATCATTTTCGAACCACTATCTTTCCACTCACCCTCTCCACTGGTCATTGTAACTACTAAACTGGTAGATGAAGCGTTTTTCCCTCTAAGGATAGTTGATGGGTATACAAAACTGTACTTGGAACCCAATGACCCCTCAACCCATTCCACAGTTGAATTTTCGTCAGCCCATGCTCTCTTATTATTGAAATTAATCACGTTTTTGCTCCAGTTCTGGATTGTAGTAAACTTTATGTAAGCATTCTTTTTGGCATATAATTCTACCATACCATCATGGAATGAGTACTTCTTAAGTTGCGGTGCTGTACAGCCTTCAATAAAGTGGATATACGACCCCTCGTCAGCTATTAGTAAAGTATGCTCAAACTGTCCTTCAAGCTCTGATCCTATTACGAAGAATCCTTCTACTGGTGTTGTTATCTTCACGTTCTTTGGAACATATACGAATACACCCCCACTCCATAATGCACCATGTAAAGCTGCAAACTTGTGATCAGAGGCTGGAAATATTTTCATAAAGTACTCCTTCATAAGGTCCGGATATTTAGTCACAGCCTCATCTATTGGTAGCATTACTACTCCTTTTTTCATTAGTTCAACTTTAACATTAGAATAAATGGGTTCCGATTCTAATACTGCTACAAGACCTCCTAAGAACTTTTTCTCGCTTTCAGGTATACCTAACTCATCATAATATTTTCTTATTTCTGGTGGTAGTTCTTCCCAGCTTTGGGCTTTGTCGACACCAGGCTTAACGTAAAGTTCTAATGCTGAAATGTCTAAACTTGATAAAACGTCTGGTAACCAATTCGGTGTGGGTAACTTTTCGAATAATTCCAAGCTCTTTAATCTTAATTTTAACATCCATTCTGGTTCTTTCTTTATTCTGGAAATTTCCTCTATCGTAGACCTACTTAATCCTGATTCTACTATTCTCCTATGAAATTCTAATTGATTAAGCTTGTTGTATTTGGCATCTATGGTAGCATTTATTATCTCATGCAGGTCTAATGATATCTTATCTTCTTGCATACTTATAACCTATTCTTTAACTCTGTTAAAGACGAATATAAGTCTATCTTTAATAAAAAATAAACTCATGAATTCCTCTCTAGGACCACTTCATATCCTTTCTCGTCAATTAATTTGGCTAGTTCCATTCCCCCTTCTGCTATAATCTTCCCTTTATATAATACGTGAACTTTATCTGCACTTATATGATCTAAAATTCTCCTATAATGAGTTATTATTAAATAACCAACATTTAATTCATTCTTAAGCTTATTTATAAAATACGAAATCATTCTAAGTCCATCAACGTCTACACCAGAATCTGGTTCATCTAAAATAGCTATCTTAGGCTTTAATAGAAGCATTTGCAGGATTTCTACTCTCTTCTTTTCACCACCACTAAAGCCCTCAAAGACTCCCCTATTTAATAGAGAATCTGCTATCCCAACTTCTTTGCTAATATTTTTAACTTTTGATATTACCTCCATTACTGAAGCGTTAGTACCACTTACCTTATTATACTCTGCAACTAGGAGTGTTGATAATCTAACTCCTGCAATTTCTATCGGATTTTGAAAGGCCAAGAAAAGACCTCTTCTAGCTTTCTCATGAGGTTCTAAATTAGTTATATCCTCGCCATCTAATGTTATTCTTCCCTTAGTAATTTTATATTTAGGATGTCCCATTAATGCTAAGGATAGTGAGGTCTTGCCGCTCCCATTTGGACCCATTAATGCATGTATTTCTCCGCTCTTAACTTCAAGATTTATACCCCTAAGTATTTCTTTGCCTTCAACCTCTACATGTAAATCCTCTATTTTTAGTGTTACCATACTCTATCCTCTCCTTTTACGCTGTTAAATCTTTTTCTATCCAAGGTAAGTCCTCTAAGAAAATCCCACACATAGAATTGTTTAGAGCATTTTCTAATAGATTTACTAAATCTTCTAAATACAAACTAAACGAATTCGGTAAGGAATCTTTGATTTTTATGAAGTTTTGCCTTATTTGCGATATCAGATTGAATCCATTTGATATTCTTTTTACGCTAGGGAATAGGATACTCATCACTATCTCATCTAATACGTCATTTATGCTAGTGAAAATCGATTTTAACATATCCGTGTGGTTAGGGCTAATATTAAAGTTACCTCTAATTTCATAAATTTTTGATACTATATAATCTATATTTATCAAAATAGATATATTAAGCAAAATAAATGAATTTCTATAATATTCCATACTACTGGACTGATACTTATTTCCTATTATTCTCCTAAGTAACATCAAGTATATTTTCCTTAAATCATCAGCATTAGTTATAGCACTTTGATAAGCTAGATTAGAATTAGTTAGAAACTTAGATACTTCATCAATTCTTTTTGAAATAATATTTAATATACGTCTCAATAAGGATTCAACTCCGACTTTCTCCGTATCTAGTAAACATTCTAATTTGATTTTTTTCTCGGAATTCTCAACAACTTCTGCTCCAACTAGATGTTTAGATATGTAAAGAATATCTTCGAAATCCTTTTTGGTGAAATCTTTCTTTGTTTCAAAAACTATTTCATCAAATCCCAAAATGTACAGACATGGAATTATATTAATGAGTGGCTGCTTTAGCGAGTCCGCGTCAACTAATATTGTCTTTTTTCCTGCGTTAGTCTTAGCCTTTTCTGCTATTAATCTTAAGCTACCGTCATCTAAGGCCTCAAGAATTACCTTATCACCAGGCTTTATGCTCCATTTATTTATCCATTTTTTCGGGAGTGTGATAAATAATGATGAAGAACCTAATTTCTGGACCTTTCTAGTCTCTATATCCCTAGCTACTTTTTCCTCACTCAAAAATAGTCCCTCTATATTATTTTCTTAAACAGTGTTTATAAAAGTCTTTCAAACTCTTAGAAAAACGAGTACTTAATCTTTTCTTCGCTTTACAGTAATTTTAACTAACCATTTTACTCTTGTAACAGATAAACTATCAATATCAGCATCTTCTGGTACCTTTATATTTAGAGTATACTCCCGATTACTTTTATCTTTACAACTGATTTTCATACTATTATTGTTTTCAACTTTCACGTATATTGTAGATGTATCGACATTAGGAATATCGATCAAGTAGTAATAGAAATCCTCAGATTCGTAAAAGGAATATAATGGGGCATTATATTTTTCAATTTCCTCTTTAATTTCACTCTCTATCCTTCGGAATTCTTTCTCCATCCTGCTTATTTCCTTTTCTATTATCGACTTTACCAGGTCGTATAAGTCCTTATATGCAGGCATTGAAGATCACGCATATGTATACGGACGCAATCCAGAATAGTTAGGAAGTTCTTGTCTTGTCTGTTGCATTAAACCCTTTATTCTTCCTCTAATTTCCTCTGCTTCTTTAAGCAAAGAGGAAGTATCAACTTTAAATCCTAACAATTTAGACACTACATCTAACGCTACTGCAGCAGCTTCTGGATCAGGTAAATCTAGAAATGATTCAACTATTATAACCAGGTTTCTGATAAACTTTTTAGCGGATTCGAATAAAATGGGGGCATAGGGCCCAGTTACGTAGCCTTCTACAAATTTCTTCATTAAATTCAAACTATCTAACTCTTTAGCGAAATCTTCAGAGCTAACAACCCAATAGGGGGTGGGTTTCTCTAGCTCTAATCTATTTGACACTGGAACTCCAGTTATCGATATTATTGTCTGTATCCCGTATTTCTCTGCATAGTCTACAACTAAATTTGCTAAATGATATATACTATTTGCTGGGATTGCAACCCAAGAATGAAGTAAAAGGAAATTATCATAGTGATATAAACGTATAGGTGACTTAGCTACTCCGTTAACTACATGAGAAATGGGAGGTAAATATTTACGTGAATAAACTTCTCCATACTCTTTTAAATTTAGATAATTAATCAAAAATTCCCCAGATATACTACCTACTAAGCCAGCATCTGGTAAGCTTACTAGCAAATACGAGGGTCTACCTATCTGAGGAACGTATCTTTCCCTAATTTCAAATGCTTCACTCAACTCATCCACCCTTTATTTTTTCAATATACTTTTCTGGGCTAAGTAGTTTTTCTTTTTCTTCTGATAACCTGGATGGCCTTAACTTGAAAATCCAGCCTTCACCATATGGATCCTTATTTATTATCTCTGGATGCTCGAGTAATTTACTGTTTACCTCAACTATTATTCCACTTAACGGAGAGAAAATGTCTGCTGCTGCTTTAACAGATTCTATAACTCCTACAGATTCTCCGGCTTTAACCTCTTTCTGCAATTGAGGTAACTCAATTCCTACTATATCTCTTAACTTCTTCTGTGCATAATCAGTTATTCCAATCACTACTAAGTTATCACTAGAAACTACTACCCACTCATCAGTCTCTGTATACAATCTATCTGTCAGAACTACATATCTACCTACTTTTATCTCACTCATACAATATTCACCTAGATAAATGGAAACTCATCGATTTTTATATCATACTGTCTACCCCTAATTTCAACTGACAAATTATAGCCTAGATAGAAGTACTTGGGATTTACGTAACCCATGCCTATAACTCTATTTAAGTAAGGAGAAAAGGTACTACTCGTTACATATCCTGCCTCATTTCCAATTGAGTATATCTTAGAGGAATGCCTAGGTATAGCTCTTTCACCTTTTTTCATCTTAAAGCCAATCCTAACTTTCTCAATGCCACTCTTTATGCGTTCAACTAAACTATCTTTTCCTATAAAATCCTTTTCCAGCGAGAAAACCCAATATCTTGCTTCAACCGGAGTAGTGGTCTCATCAATGTCTTCTCCATAAAGGACAAAACCCATCTCTTGCCTTAAACTATCTCTTGCAATTAAACCAGCAGGCTTTATTCCGATTTTCACTAACTCCATAATTAGTTGTCTACCAACATCTAATGTAACCCAAACTTCTAATCCATTCTCGCCTGTCCATCCAGATCTGCTAATTAAAAAGACTTCATATCCCATAAATTTAGTATTAAGCTTAAATTCTAACAGTTTTAATTCATTTTTACCTAAAATTTCTTCTAATTTCCTACCTTGTATAGCAATCATACCATACTTGAATGTTAAGTCTTCTACATCCAAATTCGAATTAGATTTTATCCAATTTACAATTTTCTCCCTATTTACTGCATTGGTTACAATTAACCATTCATTCTCAGATACTTTATAAACCATCACATCATCTTTAAAGCCAGCCTTATCATTCAAAAAAGCAGTAGGCCCTATCATATTTCCAGAATTTGCCTTACTAACTTCCTTAGCTACTAACATTTCAAACTCCTTTGGATTACCTTTAACCCTTAATCTGCCCATATGAGATAAGTTAAAAAACGCTACTGAGCTCCTCACACTCATGTGCTCTTCTGCGTAACTGTTGAAGTTCATTGGCATTTCCCAGCCAGCGAACTCTCCAAAATTAGCTCCCAATTTTTCCTCAAGGTCATGAAAAGGTGAAACAAACATATATTACAAATATCTTAGAGTTGTATTAAGGCTTATGTATAAACATCCATGGCTTCCAAACCTAGACCTAATAGATGAGATGCTGAAAGAGATAGGGGTAAAGTCTCTTGACGAGTTGTTTAACGATATACCGGCTGAAATTAAAATAAATAAATTGTTAAATGTAGCAAAAACCAAACCGCTATCAGAATATGAGATTGAAAAAGAAATTAATGAAAAAGTGAAGAAGAACGTGGAGCTAGAAGCGCCACCTTTTATTGGAGCTGGTATTTGCCCCCATTATATCCCTAATGTCGTGAAATTTATCATAAGTAGATCAGAGTTTTATACATCCTATACTCCGTATCAACCAGAAATTTCTCAAGGCCTATTACAAGCATTGTTTGAATATCAAAGTTTAATGGCTGAACTACTAGAGATGGATGTAGTTAACGCCTCAATGTATGATTGGGGTTCAGCATTAGCTGAGGCCGTACTAATGGCTAATAGGATAAACGGGAAAAGGACTGTATTGGTACCTGAAAACGCTAACCCGTTTCATAAAGAAGTACTAAGAACTTGGATACAAGGAAAGGGGATAAAAATAGAGGAAGTTAAGTATGATAAGAATTCTGGTGAAGTTGATATAGAGGATCTAGATAAGAAATCTAATAATGATGACATATCTGCAATATATATACAACAACCGAATTTCTTTGGGATCTTCGAAAGTAATATTGAGCATATTATCGATACTGCTAAACATAAAAGAGCGTTAAGTATTGTGGGAGTTAATCCACTTTCGCTTGGTCTAATAAAGCCACCTGGAAGCTACGAAGCTGATATAGCTGTGGGTGATGGTCAAGAGTTAGGGCTTCCGTTAAATTTTGGAGGACCCTTAATGGGATTATTTGCAGTAAGATGGGATATGAGTTTAGTAAGACAAATGCCAGGTAGAATAGTGGGAATTACAAAAGACGTAAATGACAAAACAGGGTTTACACTAATTCTTCAAACTAGAGAACAATTCATCAAAAGGGAAAAGGCAACATCTAACATAACTACAAATGAAGCCTTACTGGCCATAGCTAATGCGATCTATTTAAGCTTGTTAGGCAAAGAAGGAATAAGAGAGCTTGCAGAGGAGATTTACTTTAGAAGTC
Source organism: Sulfolobus sp. E5-1-F (assembly GCF_009601705.1). Lineage (NCBI taxonomy): Archaea > Thermoproteati > Thermoproteota > Thermoprotei > Sulfolobales > Sulfolobaceae > Saccharolobus > Saccharolobus sp. E5-1-F. The sequence goes on from NZ_CP045687.1 coordinate 1,484,259, forward strand.
ATTACGCTTCTAAAAAGTTGACTGAAATAGATAACGTAAGCATGGCATTTAGGTCTGACTTTTTTGAAGAATTTGTAATTAAATTTCCTATAGAATATGATAAGATAAGTAATAAACTAAAAGAAAGAAGACTGCAAGGAGGACTAAAATTGTCCGATTATACATCCCTCTTCTGTGTGACAGAAGTTCATGATAAGAAGTCAATAGATCTATTAGTATCGACGATACAAGAGGTGATAAATGGTGTGGAGGCAAGCTAAATGGGATGAGCCTTTAATATTTGAGCTAAACAATAGTGGTGCAACTAGACAAGGTTTCTTGATAAATAAGGATGATGAGATAAGAAGCGAGATAAAGGAAATGAAAATACCTAAAAATCTACTAAGGGAAACTGGACCTGATCTGCCTAGTTTAAGTGAGCTAGAGATAGTAAGGCACTTCGTCAGATTATCTCAGATGAGTTTTGGTGTAGATAATGGAATTATGCCACTAGGCTCATGCACAATGAAATATAATCCAAAGATTGAGGAAAAAGCCACAGCAATTACAGAATCGCATCACCCTTTAGAAGATGAGGATAATGTTCAAGGAATACTAGAGATGATTTACGAACTCCAAAATTGGTTTAGTGAAATAACTGGTATGGATGAGTGTAGCTTACAAGTACCTGCTGGATCTGCTGGTGAGTTTGCGGGAGTGCTAATGATTAAAAAGTATCATGAGGAGCACAATAGAAATTACAAAGATACTATGCTGGTTGCAGATACTGCTCACGGAACCAATCCTGCAAGTGCTGCAATGGCTGGATATAAAGTTATATATGTGAAATCAAATGGAGAAGGGCTTATTGATATGGATATCTTAAGAGAGATCGTAAATGATAAAACTGCAGGTTTTATGCTAACTAATCCAAATACGTTGGGATTATTCGAAGAGAATATTCTAGAAATCTCTAAGATAATACATTCAGCAAATGCAATACTATACTATGATGGAGCCAATTTAAATGGAGTGTTAGGAATTGTGAGACCAGGGGATATGGGATTTGATATTGTGCACTTAAACCTACATAAGACATTCGCAGTTCCGCATGGAGGTGGTGGACCTGGGGCTGGAGCGATTTGCGCAAAGGGTGAGCTTGTTAATTACCTCCCATATCCAATGGTTGAGAAGGTAAATGGAAAGTATAAATTAAGTAAGATTCCGAAGAATAGTATTGGTAAGATAGCTACATTTTACGGTAATGTGGGCAATTTAGCGCGTAGTTTTGTATACCTATTAGGACTAGGACCTCAAGGTGTTCAAATGGTAGGAAAAATGAGTACTTTAGCGACCAATTATCTCATAGCTAAGCTAAGAGACGTTAAAGAGCTGGAGCTGATTGCACCAAATAGACACAGGAAGCACGAGGTAGTGTTCAGCGTGAAACAGTTAATGGAAAATTACGGAGTAAGCGCTAACGATGTTGCCAAAGCCCTACTTGATAGTGGATTTTACGCTCCAACTATATACTTCCCACCAATTGTCGAAGAAGCGCTAATGATAGAGCCTACGGAAACAGAGACTAAAGAAACTTTGGATATGTTTGCCGAAGCTCTCAAAAAGATTGTAGAGAATGCTAAAAGAAACCCAGAACAACTTCTAAAGAGTCCTACTAATACAAGTGTTTCAAGATTAGATCAAGCTTATGCTAATCATCCTTCTACTATAACGCCAACGTATAGAGTGTTAAGGCTGAGAAGGTTAGGTAAAATAAATTACCTTAAATAATAGATGAGAAAAGTATAGAGATATACCCAAGATAGGGTATTGAAAATGTAAAGTTACCAAACTCTATTATCTTTCCTACCACTAAATTTTCCGGTATACCACTAGGTGGTTCTAACCCAATCCTATTATCTGGTATTGGATTAGTTATTTTGTCTATACCTTGAGTAATATAATAACCATTGTTTGTAGCTACGACTCTATGAATTACGTAATTATTAAAATAAGGCGATTTATATATTATCACATTACCTACGTTAATCGAAAATGGTTTAACGTAAAAAGTTAATGCACCGTTTTGAAATATTGGATACATTGAAACTCCTTCTACGCTCGCACTTTGAACGACATTAGAAAACATCAAAATATAAATCAATGCAATAAATAAGATAATGACTATATCACTCTTCTTCATCTTCATCTAAATCACTTAGGTCTAATTCTATAACCTCTCCTTCATTAGCTTTTTCCTCTGAATCCTTAGATTCTATTTTCTTAACACCCTTCTTACCTTCAATCTCTACTGAAGAACCTCCTGCTTTTATCTTAGATACCACAGATTTCCATTTATGGGCGCAATTCGGACAAACAAAAGAACCCATAACTGTTATTGTAATTCTACCGTAAGAATCTGGAAGAGGTGAAACTAACTGCCATGTCTTCTGAGCCTTCTCTACCTTTGTCCCACAATTTGGACAAACGTATGGGTCAATTTGTTTCTTTTTTGGCATCAGTTCTATAATCTAGTTAAAGGATTAATAAATATCTGTATAATTACTGCCATAAATAAGAACGTAACTCCTGAGTATATAATTCTAAATTTCCCTTTATAAACAATAAATAAGTTAATGGATAAGGATATCAAAACTAACAGTGTGATTAAAACAGAAGGTGAATATATTAAACCTACCAGATGAGGAGCTAAAGACCATGCAACTAGAAATAGTCGTTCATTACTTATTTTATCTTTGAAAAGTCTAGAGAAAATAATAGAAAGTAAACCGTATGCTAAAAATACTATCGAGGCCATGCTAGGAGTTAACATTTAATTATTGCTAATTCGCTATAGTAAATATGCTTAACCGTTTTATCATAGAGAAGGTTAAGGGATTAGAAATCATAGATTCTAGGGGCAATCCCACTATAAGAGTTTTCATAAGAACTAGTGATGGTGTTGAATCCTTTGGAGACGCACCGGCAGGGGCTTCTAAAGGAACAAGAGAGGCAATTGAAGTTAGGGATGAAAATGGGCTTACGGTAAAGAGAGCTGTCGACATAGTAAACTACATAATAGATCCTGCGTTACACGGAATTGATGTAAGAGAACAAGGTATAATCGACAAAATACTAATAGATATGGACTCAACTGAAAATAAGTCTAAATTAGGAGGAAACACAATAATTGCAACATCTATAGCTGCACTAAAAACAGCTTCTAAGGCCTTAGGCTTAGAGGTTTTTAAATACATAGCTGGGCCTCGATTACCGAAAATCCCAATACCTTTACTTAATATAATAAACGGCGGCTTACATGCTGGAAATAAGCTAAAAATACAAGAATTTATTATAGTACCAATTAAGTTTAATACTTTTAAAGAAGCTTTTTTCGCTGCCATAGAAGTATATAGAACTCTGAAAGGGTTAATAACAGAAAGATATGGTAAAATTTATACAGCAGTTGGGGATGAAGGAGGATTCTCTCCACCTTTAGAAACAACTAGAGAGGCCTTAGATCTAATATATACTTCAATAAGTAATGCAGGATATCAAGGAAAAATATATATGGGAATAGATGCTGCAGCAAGTGATTTCTACGATAGTAAAAAAGAGAAATATATAATTGATGGTAAAGAATTGAATCCTACTCAATTACTAGAATTCTATCTAGAATTAGCTAAGGAATATCCCATAATATACTTAGAAGATCCATTTGAAGAGAATTCTTTCGACTTGTTCAGTGAACTGCAAAATAAACTAAATTCAACAATAGTAATAGGTGACGATTTATATACTACAAATATAAAATATCTAAAAATAGGTATAGAAAAGAGATCAACTAGAGGTGTTATAGTTAAGCCTAATCAAGTCGGTACAATATCCGAAACGTTTGAATTTACTAATCTCGCCAGAAGAAACTCAATAAAGTTAGTAACTAGTCATAGAAGTGGAGAGACAGAAGACAATTTCATAGCAGAATTTGCAGTAGGGATTGAATCAGATTTCATAAAAACTGGCGCACCGGCGAGAGGAGAAAGAACTAGCAAATATAATAAGCTACTAGAGATAGAAAACAAATTTGGATTAGAATATGGAGGAAAATATTTTTATCTTTAAGGCAATAATATGCCTAGGATCACAAGGAAAATTGCTATCCCTAGTAATAACAATATGAACTCCTTAGTTGACATTGATGGAACTGCTCTAGCTGCTTTCGCTAAACCATAAATTACACTACCTATTATAATAATTAGTAAAAGGGCGAAGCCTATAAGAACTAATATGTAACTTATTGGCTCTAAGTTTAGGTTGCCTACTAAATGAGAAAGCTGCGAGGATATATTACTAAGAGCTTGAGTTGACATAACTCTATTCGAAATGATAATAATATTCGCTATGCTTTTTAAGCTTGGTCACATAATATTCCCTAGTTGATGATGAAGGTTAAAAGCTCCTATTAGATGACGAGTCTCCGCTATCTGAAGAGCCCCAATCTTTATAAGTATTGCTTAAAAGACCAAATATTTTTGAGGAGTATTACCATGCCCGTATCGTACGAAGTACTAACGAAATTTATTGGACAAAAGGTTAAAGATATTTATGGAAGGGAATTTGGATACCTAATTCACGTATACAGCGAGATAGATGGAAGTATAACCGGGATTGAGGTATCGCAAGGTTCTTCTATCTTGACCATAGGACCAGAAAGGATAAAATTAGATGGAGATAGTGTATTAATTCTCCCAGATTGGAAAGCAGAAGCAATAAGAATATTGAGCCTAATGGAAAAAATTAGAAAAAGACAGAGAGCATTAGAGGAATTATATAGTAAGCAAGAGATTCCTAAAAGCGATTACGATGATATGAAAAGGAAACTTGATACGGAAATGTTAAAGCTAAAGGACGATCAGAATAAGTTAAAAGTGAGGTTAAAATCCAGACTTAACGACATAGAAGATCAATTAGCTCATATAGATAAAGCAGTAATCTCATTAAAAATGAGTTATATCTCAGCTGAAATTCCGGAAAATGCGTATAAAGGTTCAATGGAAGTTCTAAGGCAGTCAAAAGACAGTTATACTTTAGAAAGAGATGATATTAGAAAAACTTTAGATAGATTAGACTCGTTAGATAAAGAATCTATAGAACTTAAGCCTTTAGGCTCCTTATCTACCTCACAACAAGGTGAGACAAAGAGCGATCAATCCAAATCGGAAATACCATTGCCAATACCGGTAAAGGTAATAAATACTCTTTAACTAAACTAGTGAGTTAGGATGTTTGATAAGTTACCATTTATTTTTAACAATGAAAAGAGGCGAAAGTCTCAACTAGGTAAGATACTCACTGAGATATCATTAAAATTAAAAGATCAACAAACCAGATTAGAAGAAGCAATAAGAAGGTTAAAAGATAGAGATAAGGAATTATTTGAGAAAGTAGTAAGGGCACAAGTAGAAGGAGATGATGCAAAAGCAAAAATATACGCTCAAGAAATAGCTGATATTAGAAGAATAATAAAGGTAATTTATACAGCATTCCTAGCTATCGAGAAAGTTAGGTTAAAACTAGATACTGTACAAGAACTGCAAGGCGTTTCTCTAGTATTATATCCCGTTGCTAAAATATTAGGAGATTTAAAGGATCAAATAAAAGGAATTGCTCCAGAAGTCGCAATAGCCTTAGACTCTATCATAAGCAGTGTAAATGGCATAGCAGTAGAAACGGGTGCAATAAACGATAGAGGAGTAGTTCCTGCGGTAGTAGATGAGCAAGCTAGACAAATCTTAGATGAAGCACAAAAAATGGCTGAAGTAAAAGTTAGGGAACTATTGCCAGATTTACCACATCCACCAGTAGAGCAATCGTCAAGAGTTTCACAATCTAAACCAACAGCAAGAAAGATCACTGAAAGAGAATTATTAGATTACATAGTAAATAATGGTGGCTTCTTGGATATAGAGCACTTTAGCAAAATATATGGCGTTGAAAAGCGTGAAGTAGTAAAGCTTCTTGAAGTGTTAAAGAGTAAGGGATTAATAGCAGTAGAGAGCTAAAGGGGCAATGTAGATGAGCGCTCAAGTAATGCTAGAAGATATGGCTAGAAAGTACGCTATCCTTGCAGTAAAAGCTGATAAGGAAGGTAAGGTAGAGGATGCAATAACATATTATAAGAAAGCCATAGAGGTTTTGAGCCAAATCATAGTCCTTTATCCAGAATCTGTAGCGAGAACTGCATATGAGCAGATGATTAACGAATATAAGAAAAGAATAAGTTATCTGGAAAAAGTCTTACCAGCATCTAGTGATGGTGGAGGAGATAGTGGAAATCCACCTGAGGAAGTAATAGTTACCGAGAAACCAAAGGTCTCGTTCAAAGATATAGTCGGTTTAGATGATGTGAAGGAAGCATTAAGAGAGGCAATAATATATCCCACCAAGAGACCAGATCTATTTCCCTTAGGCTGGCCAAGAGGAATTTTGTTATATGGTCCTCCAGGTTGTGGTAAAACTATGATAGCTGCTGCAGTAGCAAATGAGATAGACTCTATTTTCATACAATTAGATGCTGCATCAGTAATGTCAAAGTGGTTAGGAGAAGCCGAGAAGAATGTAGCTAACGTATTCAAAATGGCTAGGGAAGAATCTAAAAAGCAAAATAAACCTGCTATAATCTTTATAGATGAGTTAGACGCTTTGCTAGGAGTTTACTCTACGGAGGTAGGAGGGGAGGCAAGAGTAAGGAACCAATTTTTGAAGGAAATGGATGGGCTTTTGGATAAATCGGAAAACTATAAAGTATATGTCATAGGTGCTACAAATAAGCCTTGGAGATTAGATGAAGCCTTCTTGAGAAGATTTCAGAAAAGAATATACGTACCGCTACCTGATTATGAACAAAGATTATCGCTATTCAAATATTATACATCGAAGGTTAAATTAGATCCTGAGGTAAGTCTAGAAGAATTAGCTAAATTAACTGAAGGATATACAGCTAGCGATATTAGGGATATAGTTCAAGCAGCACATATTAAAGTTGTTAAAGAGATGTTTAAGAATAATTTAGGTGAGCCAAGAGCAATTACTCTCCAAGATTTTAAGGATATATTAAAGGTCAGAATGCCAAGTGTTAATCCAGAATTAATAAAGGCTTATGAGGCATGGACAGAGAAGTTTAAGGCACTATAGTAATTCAGTTACCCCAGAGTTTACCTCATCTTTTTCAGATTGGCATGACTTTCATCATTCATATTAAGCATATAAGTTGCTATATCTTTTACATATTTACCCGTTGATTTACTACTACTGATTCTTTTTAAAATCTTTTTATGGTCATATTTTGTCCTTTCCTCCCAAATTTTCACAGCATCCAAAAGCTTTACTTTGGCTTCATAATGATATTTGCATAATCCATCCTTATACTGTTCCAAGTCACAAAATTTACACTTTACAATTTTTATGAGACCTAAAGCTTTAGCTAAAGATTCCCCTACCTTATCTTTATTCACTTTATATTCCTCTATAAATTTATTTAATTTTTCTATATTTTCTTTAATGACTTCACTTTCTAGAACTTTACTAGTCTTTATCATTTCTAATTTATTTTCCATATCTGCAGTCATTTTAACATCAACAATATCTGGGAAAAATTTGTTTAATATCTCGGCGATATAGAAACCTAATTTTGTCGGAACTACATAGCGACCACTATTAGTCAAATATCTTCTCTTCACTAGGATTTCAATTATTCTTCCTCTAGTAGACTCTGTACCTAAGTTGGAAGATTCCATCCATTTGAGTAATGAAACCTTTGTATACCTAGAAGTGGGTTTACTTAGACTAATATTTACTTTTCCATCTAAAACTATACCCTCATCACCTTTTGAGAGAAGTATGGGATTATCTTCCCTCACATTATGAAAATGATATATATCTAGCCAATTTCTTTCTAATATTTTTGTATATGAAACTGAGAACTCTAAGGGGATATCAGTTACTTTCAAGGTGTAAGTAGTGTTAGATAGTTTAGCATCAGCAGATACTGAAGCCAAGAATCTTCTTAGTATTAGATCATATATCTTAAATTTATTAGCAGATAAATTTTTAGGAGATTCCCCTGTAGGGTGAATTGCGGGATGTGCAGGATCATCCTTAAAGCCTTGCCTAACAATATATCTACCTCTCGCAATTTTCCTCACTAAATCAACTAGCTTTCTATATGAACTATTCTCTAGACTTTTGATTATGTTATAGATGTCAATAGTAGGTGGTATTTTTTGGCTATTAGTTCTTGGGTAACTTATTAGCCCATCTAAATAAAGATCTTCTGCTATACGTTCTACATTATATGGAGATATTCCATATATTCTGCCAGCTTCTACTTGGAGATCAGTGAGATTAAATGGAGAGGGTCTTTCCAATATCTTAATCTTATTTTCAACTTGAACGACTTTTACGGTCTTATTTATTAATTTATTCAGAAATTCCTTTGCTTCTGTAATTTTTTCGAAATCTCTATTTATCTTAATATTAAGTGAATAATCTTTAATTTTTACTATAATTGAAACAGTAAATTTGGGTAATGGAATAAATAGGTTTCTTTCAGTTTCCGAGTTAACGACCTGAACGAGAGTTGGGCTTTGAACTCTACCCGCACTTAATATCACTCTTTTCTTTGCGAAATCTTGTAAAGAAATCATAAGAGCTCTACTAACATTAATTCCCCATAGCCAGTCAATTTTATGCCTAGCTAGTCCAGCATTTATCATATCGTAATCTAATGTAGACATATTTCTAAATGCTGACAATATATCACTCTTAGTCAACGCGGAAAATTTCATTCGTTTAGCCTTCTTAATATCCCCTAGATATTTGATTATTAAATAGCCAATTACAGAACCTTCAATATCGTAATCACATGCATTAATAAAGCCTAAAGCATGCTTACTAAGAGACGAGATAAGTTGATAGTACCTTTTTGTATAGTAGCTATTCTTATCCACCTCCCATAAAGGTTTCCAGTCAGCATCATATATAGGAAAGCCACTTTTACCTTGTAACCCAAAAAGATGTCCTGCCGCAGGCACAATAACATATTTACTGTTATCATGATCTCTTACTACCCAATAGTTAACATTATATTTTTTACACAAAATAGGCTTCTCTGAGAGAGATTCAGCGATTTTTTTAGCTGCTTTTGATTTTTCTGCAATTATAAGGTAATAGTTGTTTAAATTGCATAAATCCATCTTATTTAACTCTTTCTAAGAGATAATAAAATTATTTTTCCATTTGGTAATCTTCTCCTAATAGTTATTGGAAGAACCCCTCTCTTAAACTCCTCCTCAGCTATGCTAATAACATCAGTCGAACTTAGGTTATTTATATCAATTAAAGCTGGTGCACCCATGGCTAATTGTAATGCTCTAGCACTTATTACTCTGGCAATCTCGTATCTAGTTAGTCTATTCTGCCATAAGGAAATAAAAACTTCATTAAAATGTAAATCATGGGACAAAATTTCATCCCTCTCTAATCCCATGAAACTTCAACTTTTAACTCTTCCGGCAACTTACATTCTTTTGGAACCTCGAACTCAACATTCTTTTTAATTATTTCACTCATACTATTAACTAATCTTCTAATTGCTCTATCATCAACTACACCTAAAATTCCTATTCTTACTATCTTATCCCTTAATTCGCCCATACCCTTAGCAATCTCAATATTTCTCTTCTTTAGCTCTAATACAAATGTATCTAAAGGAATAGGAGGATATGCCGCAACTACCGTGTTGGAGAAATTAGTATCATCGCCTAACAATTTAAAATTCATTTCTGACATTACTCGCCTTAAATATATTGCACAAGATTCATGTCTCTTCCATCTATTTTCTATTCCTTCCTTATCTAATAATTCAGCAGCTCTTCTAGAAGCAAAAAATGCTCCTACTGTAGGAGTAAATGGTGTCTCTCCCTTATCTTGAAACTTTAAATGAAGAGATAAATCTAGATAACTAGGTAAATCGGACTCTATCAGTTCATTCATGCCCTCTTCAGATAAGGCAGCAAAACCTACACCTGGTATGCTCGCTAAGGCTTTCTGGCTACCAGTTACTACACAATCAATTTTCCACTGATTAACATATAGCGGATAAGCAGCAAATCCTGATACTGAGTCGATAAGAAGCTTTAATCCTGCACCTTTTACAACATTAGCTATTTTTTGAAGGTCTCTAAATGCTATACCCGTACTAGTCTCGTTATGAACTAACGCTACTGTAGTAGCATCTTTATTTTCCTCAATAGCCTTTTTTATTTCTTCAACTGTAAAGGATTCTCCTAATTTTTTATCGTAACTAACTACCTTTGCTCCACGTCTAATTAACGATTCCTTTAACCTATATCCGAACTCACCATAAGGAAATGTTAGTACTTTTTCCTCTCTTTTTACCATTGAATAGACCATGGATTCTACAGCTAATGTGCCTGAGCCACTTAGTAGTGCAACACGAGTAGATCCAAAATGTTTATTCATCAAAAATTCTAATGTTTTTACAGTCTCTCTAAATTTCTCTGATCTATGATTCACTAAATTAAGGGAAGCTTGTAAAACACTGTAAGGTACATTTACTGGACCGGGAATTAACATCATTTGAGAACACCGATTTCCCTTAAAGCAGCAATGAGATTATCTGTTGTAACTACTGCTACTCTATGCTGTGCCTCTTTAGTTTGAGCACCAATATGAGTAGTTACTATCACTCTCTCGTGTCTTAACAACTTAATCTCCCAATCTTCTTTAGGTGGCTCATTCCATAAAACGTCTGTAGCATAAGTTAAGTGCTTTTTATCAATATATTCTAGTAATGCTTTACCATCTATTACTACGGCTCTACTGGTATTGATTATGATTGAATTATCTTTGATGTAATTAAATGTATCTTTATTAAGGATTGGTTTAGCGTCTTTACCTACTGTAACGTGAAAGGTTATTACGTCTGAGCTCATTAGTAATTCTTCTAAACTTTTAGCTACTTTAACCCCAAGCATATTCGCCTTTTCTTTTATATCGATAATGTCATATGCAATTACGTTCATATCCAATGCCTTACATACCTTAGCTACTTTGGCACCTATTCTACCGAATCCTACGATACCTATAGTCTTACCTGCAAGTTCAATTCCCTCTATCTTCTTGAATAAACCCCCCTTTGCCATATTCATAGAATCATAGAGTCTTCTAGCTGCAATAATAAGTAATCCTATAGTTAGTTCCGCCGCAGAATCTGTAGAAGCTCCAGGTGCGTAAACAATTTTTATATTTCTCTTAGATGCCTCTTCTGTATCTATATTGTCTAGCCCTATCCCAGCTCTGGCTATAATCTTAAGATTTGTCCCTAAACGGATTATCTCTTTATCTACCTTAGTTCTGCTTCTTACTACTAAAACTTGGTACTGGTTTATTATCTTTAGTAATTCCTCTCTTGAAATTTCAGGTTTATAGTCAACTGTTAATCCGATATTTTGTAAAGTTCTTATCATGTATTGATCTACTGGATCAGTTATTAATACTTTGAAATCTAATTTGTTTATAGAGTTTACACCTTGTATAGTTTCCATACATATCACCTAAAACTTTCAAGAATATGATTTAGTTTAACATGATGATGAGAATGAGCTTGAGAAAGATGAGGAGAATAAAATAATAATAAGAACTAATTTGCTTAAAAGTTGAGTAAATTTGAACTCCCTTTTCAGCATACTAGGGTTTTGCATTATGAGTCATATCACACTATAACTACTGGTTTATATTTTTTATTGCTACTTAACTATAGTATTAGTCTCATTATACCATATAAACAAATCCAATATACCGACACTTAGATTAAAATTTGAAGCGATACTTTTCAAAACATTTTCAAAATATATATAGCGACTTTTTGATAAATGTTTAACGTCAGTTTCTCCTATCGCACCTATTCTTTTCATAAAATTTATTAGATGTCTATCTATAATTGCCAGATCGAAATAGCCAACATTCCTAAGAAAGTGACTAGCTTCTTTCATCCCTATTCCTTTTATATTTAATAACTTCTCTCTAGCCAATTGTTGGTCATTATCTGCTAAAGGCTTTATCTCCTCTTTTAACTTTCCATATACCTTCTCCCTAGCCATAATAATATATTTTGCCTTTAAATTATAAAATCTATATTTACATGATTTAAGAATATTTCTAACTACTTCTTCATCGGCGTAGTAGATTTTATCTCCCAAGCAGTTTAGTGCTTGATAGGCCGAAATGAAAGATGAGTTAGCAGTTAACAAACAAAACGTGAGTTCCCTAAACCACACTTCCTCATTTGATAGATTATTTAGCTTAAATTCGTCAACTCTTTCTAGAACTCTTGCTCTTACTTTTGGATTTTGAACTAGATTTCTTAGCACGCTTCTTACTCCTCTTTTTCTTCTTTTTAGCCCTCTTCTTTACATTATCTTTCTTTTCTGGAATAGGTGGATTAATATCTGACATTGATAATATTTTAGTGCCATCGTGAGTAAAGAATACTATAAATGGTAAATCTCTTTTGACCAAAACTCCGCCAATAACATCGTTTACATTTACGTCTATTCTTGTAATCTGAACTTGATCTCCATTTACAACTTGAGGAATACCTATAGAAATAACATTTAATGGACGAAAGAATTGAAAATCCGAATCAAATCTGCCATTAATATATTTCTCATTAATTCCTTGAATTATTACAATATCATTAGCCTCATCTGGCATTATTGATTCTAAATCACTAATTCCATCTATAATCTCAGCTTCTTTAGTCCTACGTAAAGTATAGAGAACTACTACATCATCTATTTTTAAAGGTTCTAGCTTATAATACGATACTAAGTTCATCTAATAACTACACCTCTTCTTAGACTATAAAGTCTTTTAAAGTAGACAAAGGTATAACGTCGAGAATAAAAATTTAAGTTAATTTGTATGAAGTGGTAGTGGATATAAGATGAGCATTAAAAATAGAGGTTCAAATGCGTATGGACACCTAGGATGGTTAACAGTATATTGTAGAATATGTAATAGAAAACTAGTAATAGGAACGGATATCATCTATAAATGCCCTAAATGTGAAAAGAAATATTCAGCATACTTCTGCGAAGCAGATAAGAGAGGATTAAAGGGAAAGTGCCCATATTGTGGAACTGAGTTGGTACCGATTTTATGACAGTAACAAACTACAACATTAATGGTCTAAATTTTTCTGTAATCGTTGAGAATAAAATAGTACTAGTATATATGGATGTAAATAAAGAAATAAAGAGAAGAAAACATATAGAAGATGAAGAGAGATTGATATATATGGATGTAAATAAAGAAATAAAGAATGGAATATTAAGAAAACTAGTAATATGTAACACTAAAATCTCATCTTATATTTGTAATGCAGTAGTAGAAGTTACTAATGATAAGAAGAATATAAATGAGGAGTTACTCTTAAATCTCTATAACGAAGTAGTAAAGGCTTCCGAAATTGTTATATAAAAACCTTGTGACCTTAACCTATTATTAACTTCTCTCATAATGTCAACAACATAAGTTGCATTATTTGACATAATTTTGAGCGACACATTCGTATCTTTTGAAAGCTGAGAACTGAAATAGATTAAGATAAGAGTATCTTGATTTGGAGCACAAATGTACGATGCTCCTATTTTTACAGGTTCGCATAGATCTTTAAATACATCGTTAATAGATTGTGATAAGTACTTTATTCTAAAAGTATCCTCAGCTAAAATCTTAAATCCCACTTCAAACATTTTCTCACTTCTTCTTATTAGTATTTATTTTCTTGAACGGAATTTTAAGTTGCTCAAAAATTCTCTTTATAATTATTACGTATTTATCATCTCCATCTATTAACTTTAACTTTAACTTTCTATATTTCATTGTTAGTACTACCTTTCCATCATTAATTACAATTATCCTACCTATTACACGCCCGTATAGGTTTCTTAGAAGGAAAAGATAAACGTATGTGCCTTTATTTGGAATATTTACAACTTTCGCTTCACCTACCTTATATGTAGGTTTTACTGATTTTCCAGGTAATTCTATCTGTTGTATTGTCCCATTTGCATCTACTTTAAATAGAAAGGTTCTTAATACATGCTTATTTTTCCTGCTCCTCGAATTTTCTAACAATATCTCCATTCCCTCTCACACTCTTTAGAGATTCGATTATTCCATTCAAATCTATCTTATCTTCTAAATATGTGTCTATAAGAACATCGTTTTTAAAGAATATTCTCATAAAAGTCTTTCTTAAACTTAGACTAGAATATCTATATAGATCTAGTAGCATTTTTTGAATTTTAATTCTTTTCTCAATAATACTGAGCTTTTCATCGAGAAACTCATCCAGATCTTTTTCTTTATATATAGCGTCAAAAGCGTATTCAGCTGAAATAGCTGATGGCCTTATACCTTCGCCACTTAGTGGAAATACAAGTCCTCTTGCCTCACCTATCCTCAGCTTCTTATTTTTAACACTTCCAACACTAATAGGAGCTCCTCTAATATCCTTAATTTCGAAATTCTTAAATTTCTTCCTCAAATAATAATAAAGTAGTTCTTTTGAATTCTTGTACTCCAAAAAACCAGCTCCAATATTATATTCATTCTCTCTGCTAGGAAATATCCAATAAAAACCTGTATAGCGAGTGTCAAATTCCAATATAGCCTCGTCGTTAAACTCCTCAGTCTCTATTATGGCTCTAGTAGTATAAACTACCTCTCTATCCATTGGATACGGTCCTCTACTATCTATTACGTAATCAAAGTCTTTAACAGTAATATCGTGAGTCACAATTATTTTTGAATTTTTTCGCATATCATTTATCCACTTCCACTTATCTATAACCAGCCACTTTGTATGTCTATATTCAACATCGTAAATTTTTTCGCCATCTATATAGAAGGAGAATCTTCTTATACCAAAAGTTTCCTCCCAATTAAAGGGGGGTGTATAAACATTTGGGACTATATCTCCACATGGTTTAACGTAATGTTGATTGATATCAAAGATTGTAACTTCATGACCAGTTCTTGAAAGTAGGTATGCCAATGTAGAACCTGCTACTCCTCCTCCCAAAATTGCAATCCTCATTACGAAATTTTATAAGCTATTCGAATTTATATTTATATAAAAATCGTCCAGATAGGTGGTCAGTTATTGTTAAACCAAGATGAAATTTTAAAGAAGATGGAAGAGTGGCCAAAACATTATAATCCTAAGGAAATTGAGGAAAAATGGCAAAAGATATGGTTAAGTGAAGAGTATTGGAAGGACGTATTTAGATTCAAAGATGAGGACGATAAATCCCCAAGATTTGTTATTGATACTCCTCCTCCTTTTACTAGCGGAGAACTTCATATGGGACACGCATATTGGGTCACAATAGCTGATACTATAGGTAGGTTTAAGAGATTAGAAGGATATAATGTACTATTACCTCAAGGATGGGATACACAAGGTTTACCAACTGAACTAAAAGTACAGTATAGATTAGGGATTCCGAAAGATAATAGGCAACTATTTCTCCAGAAATGTATAGAATGGACAGAAGATATGATTAAGAAAATGAAAGAAGCAATGATTAGACTAGGATATAGGCCAGAATGGGAAAGATTTGAATATAGAACTTATGCATCGAACTATAGAAAGATTATCCAAAAAAGTCTAATTGACATGTATAAAATGAATTTGATAGAAATGAGAGAAGGACCAGTGATTTGGTGCCCTAAGTGTGAGACTGCTTTAGCACAAAGTGAAGTAGGTTACTTAGAGAAAGATGGAATTCTTGCTTATATAAAATTCCCATTAAAAGAAGGAGGAGAAATAATTATAGCTACTACTAGGCCGGAATTGCTAGCAGCAACTCAAGCTGTAGCCGTAAATCCGAATGATGAGAGATATAAGAGTTTCATAGGAAAAACTGCAATAGTACCAGTGTTTAATATCGAGGTTAAGATAATATCTGACCCAGATGTAGAGAAGGAATTCGGAACTGGAGCAGTAATGATAAGTACCTATGGTGATCCCCAAGATATAAAGTGGCAATTGAAATATAACTTACCGACTAGGGTTATAGTTGACGAAAAAGGAAGGATAATAAATACAAATGGTATAATTGATGGATTAAAGATTGAACAAGCTAGAAATAAAATGATTGAAATCTTAAAGACTAAAGGATATCTTGCGAAAGTGGAGAAAATAAAACATAATGTACTATCACATGTTGAGAGAAGTGATTGCCTGTCGCCAGTAGAATTCTTAGTTAAAAAGCAAATATATATTAAAGTTCTAGATAAAAGGCAAAAATTATTAGAAGAATACAAAAAGATGAAATTTAAACCAGCTAGAATGTCGTATTATCTTGAGGATTGGATTAAGAGTATGGAGTGGGATTGGAATATAACTAGGCAAAGAATTTATGGTACCCCATTGCCATTCTGGTACTGCGAAAATGGGCATTTAATACCAGCTAGAGAAGAAGATTTACCAGTAGACCCTATCAAAACAAGTCCACCATCAGAGAAATGTCCATCGTGTGGATTGCAGCTTAAGCCAGTTACTGATGTAGCGGACGTGTGGATAGATTCTAGCGTAACAGTCCTTTTCCTAACCAAGTTCTATGAAGATAAAAACGTTTTCAATAAGACTTTTCCAGCATCACTAAGACTTCAAGGTACTGATATAATTAGAACTTGGCTATTTTATACCTTCTTTAGAACTTTAATGTTAGCTAATAATATACCTTTTACTACAGTTCTTGTTAATGGTCAAGTCTTAGGTCCAGATGGAACTAGAATGAGTAAAAGCAAGGGAAATGTAGTATCACCATTAGATAGAATTGATGAATTTGGAGCAGATGCGATTAGAATGGCACTTCTTGATGCAAGCATTGGCGACGATTTTCCGTTTAAGTGGGATATAGTAAAGGGGAAGAAAATGTTATTACAGAAATTATGGAATGCAAGCAGATTAGTATACCCATTTATAGCGAAACAAAGATTTGATAAACCTGAAAGTCTGCATATAGTAGATAAGTGGATTTTACAAGAACATAAGAAATTTGTAATTAAAGCAATAAACGCGTATGAAAACTACGACTTTTACGTGGTACTTCAAGAACTTTATAACTATTTCTGGGAAATCGTAGCTGACGAATATTTAGAAATGATAAAACATAGGTTATTCGAGGACGATAAGTCCGCGAAATATACTATACAAAGAATAATAAGAGATATAATTGTATTGCTACATCCTATCGCACCCCATATAACAGAGGAAATCTACTCTAAGTTATTTGGTTATAAGAAGAGTATTCTCCTAGAAGAATTGCCTAAAGTAGATGATATTAAAGAGGATAAAAGAGTAGGAGAAATTGGGGAAATGATAAAGAAAATTAACTCTCTAATAAGATCAGAAAAGATTAAGAATAGGTTATCAATGAATACTCCAATTAATGTAAAATTATATACAAATACACAATTTATTGAATTAATTAATGAGATAAAAGAAGATATGATGAAGACGCTAAAGATAGTTCACCTTGAACTAATAGAATCAAATGAAGAAAAAGTAGAAATTAAACCTGCTAATCAGACCATGGGAGTTTAGCTCATCAATCTTACTATCGGGAATTCATCATCTGTTCTGCAAACTCTCTAATTTTTTGTATCCCCTCTTTAATAACTTCTTCGTTTACAGCGAAGCTTAGTCTTAAAAATTCCTTACCAATATTCAATGGAAAGACTTCACCAGGTATTGTGACTACACCTTTCTCTTCAATTAGCTTTATTGCAAGTGATTTGACGTCGAGTCCACTTATTTTTAGTAACTTACTAACATTTGGGAAGATATAGAATGCTCCATTTGGTTTAGATACTTCAACTCCTTTAACCTTAATAAGCTCGTCATACATTACATCTCTCCTCTTCTTAAATAACTTGACCATTTCATTAACCTCATCGAAAGTATCAAAGGCTTTTACAGCACCTTTTTGTACAAAACTCGTAGGAGCAGTGTATATATTAGCAGCCAAAACTCCCATTTTCTGGATAATTTCACGCCTAGCTACAATATACCCTAATCTCCATCCAGTCATTGAGAAAGTCTTACTAAATCCATTAACGTAAATTAAGAAATCTCTCCAATCTGAGTCTTCAAGAGTACTTCTCATCTTACCTTCATATACAAAATTATCATAAATTTCATCAGATAGTAGGATAATTTTATTATCCCTACTTATATCTACAATTTTTTTAACATCGTTAGGAGAAAATAGAGTACCAGTCGGATTATGAGGATTATTGAATACTATCATTTTGGTTCTTTTTGAGATTTTAGACTGTAGATCATCCACATCTATTGAGAATCCTTCCTCTTTGCTCCACTTTAAATTAGTATATATTGGCTTTCCTCCGAGTAACTTAACAACCTCTGCATAAGAGTAGAATGAGGGATCTGGAAGTATTACCTCGTCACCAGGATTAATATACAGTATGAAGACTAAGAAAAGCGCAGACTTAGCGCCAGGTGTAACTATCACTTCCTCTTTCTTCACGTCAGTAGCGTATCTAGTATTAAGGTATTGAGCTATTTTTTCCCTTAATTCATCAATACCGAATGCCGAAGTGTAGAAAGTGAAGCCTTGATCTAGAGCCTCCTTTGCGGCATCTCTTATACGCTTAAATGTAGGTAAATCTGGCTGTCCTATCCCAAAGTCGATAATTTTAATCTTCTTAGTCTTCTCTACGTTTCTAGCAATTTCTTTATACAATAACGTAGTCTCTCCAGTAACTTGTGACATATTTCCGTTAAAGTCTAGTAGTGAGACCACAAGTGTATATGAAGAACGTTATAGTATAAATTCTTTAATCTTTTCTGGGTTTTGCATTAGTGAGGACCCTATTAGGAAAGCATTAACACCTAATTTTCTTAACTCATCTATTTCATTTCTCTCAGAAATTCCGCTTTCTGCTACCTTTACTACATCAGATGGTATCATAGACAGGAGCTTTCTTCGATTCTCCTTATTTATCTCAAGGGTTTCCAGATCTCTTGAATTAACTCCTATAAACTTAGCCCCTATTCTTAGGGCTATCTCTAAATCCTTCTCGTCATTAATTTCTACTAATGGTTCCATGCCATAACTTCTGGCATATTCCAATAAACTCTCTAATTCTCTTTCAGTAAGTATTTTGACTATTAGCAATACAGTATCTGCACCTAGGTTATATGCATCATCGATTTGCGATTCCTTAACGATAAAATCCTTCATTAGTATGGGAATTGAAACTGAACTGGCTATCTTTCTCAAAATTTCATATGAACCATTGAAGTACTTTTCCTCGGTTAGTACACTAAGACCTACTGCATACCTTTCCATGAATTTCGCATATTCTATTGGATCCCTTTCAACATCTAATCCAGAGGGAGATTTGCGTTTGTATTCAGCTATTATAGCTGTGACATTACGCTTATTAAATTCCAAAATTCTTTCATTTAAGGAAATAATCGGTTTTTGTCTTGAAGCCCTAAATGGGGGCCTCCTTAAAGATAATTGCACGACGTCTTTAAGCCATCCTTTAAGATAGCGTGGCATATGCTATACTCTATTCAAGAAATTATAAAGTATCTTATACCCTGATGAGGTTCCAACACTCTCTGGATGAAATTGTACACCATATATTGGATATTCTTCATGATGTATGCCCATTATCTCATTATCTTCAGCAGATATCGCATCTACAATTAGAGGTCTATGGACCTCGTCCACAACAAGACTATGATATCTGGTAGCTTTAAACTCCTTAGCAATACCGTAATATAGTGAAGGTGATGCGTTATTTACTATAATTATGTTACTTATTTTTCCGTGAAATACTTTTCTAGCTCTTCTTATCTTAGCTCCAAATGCATAACCTATAGCTTGATGACCTAAACAAACTCCTAGTATTGGAGTCTTTTTGCCTAAATATTTAATCACATCTAATGATACCCCTATATCCTCTCGTTTTTCTGGTGTCCCTGGTCCTGGTGAAATTATAATCCTATCTGGGTCTATTCTCTCTATTCCTTTTACACTTATTTCATCATTTCTGATAACTATTGGATAACTCCCTAATTCTCCCACTATTTGAGCTATATTGTAAACAAAACTGTCATAATTATCTATTATTAAGGTTATATCCATTTAACTCACCCCTATTGCTGTTTTTAATGCTTTTAACTTATGTTCAGTTTCGAAATATTCAGCTTCTGGATTAGAGTCGTATACTATACCAGCACCTGCATGTATTCGTAATAATTCTTTGTTCAGAAATGCGGTTCTTATTGCTATTGCGAACTCTGCGTTACCATTAGCTGAGATAAAGCCTACAGCACCAGCATAGGGACCTCTTTTGTACTCCTCTAACGTTTCAATTATATTCATCGCCATTGGTTTTGGTGCTCCGCTCACTGTACCTGCTGGGAAAGTAGCTGATAAAACGTTTAATGCGTTATACTTCTTCTTTAGGGTCCCAATCACTTTTGATACTATATGTTGGACATGGCTGTACTTCTCTATATACATTAATTCTGGTACTCTCACGGT
Source organism: Sulfolobus sp. E5-1-F (assembly GCF_009601705.1). Lineage (NCBI taxonomy): Archaea > Thermoproteati > Thermoproteota > Thermoprotei > Sulfolobales > Sulfolobaceae > Saccharolobus > Saccharolobus sp. E5-1-F. The sequence continues at coordinate 1,504,922 of NZ_CP045687.1, forward strand.
TCCGGGAACACATACTTTACCTAGATCGTTTCTAGCCAAATCGACTAACATTAAGTGCTCAGCCTTATCCTTTTCTGAGTTCATCAATTCCAATTCCAATTTAAGATCTTCTTCTTGATCAGAACCTCTGGGTCTCGTACCAGCTATAGGATAGGTTTCGACTATGTTATCTTGAACTCTGAACAGTAATTCGGGACTAGATCCTATTAAGTATCTTTCATCGAATTTAAGGTAGAACATATATGGAGAGGGATTTATTCTCCTGAGATTATAATATATTCCTAATGGATCTCCAGCAAATAAATATCTATAAAATCTAGATAATACAACTTGAAATATATAACCAGATCTTATATATTCTAGTGATTCGGAAACAATCTTCTCATAGTTGCTCTTATTAAGAGACTCATCATAAAAGCTTATTTTAAATTCACCAATATTTCCACATCCGCCTACAGAGCTTAAATCGGCATTAACGTATACTTTACCCTCATTATGATCATATACTATGATATTGTCTGGGGCAAAGAATTCAGCATATGGCCAATCTTCAGCTGCTGGCTTTAAGTCTCTTATTTTCTCCCAAAATCTTACTGCATCATAACTTATATAACCTATCATACCTCCTTTGAATAACCCCGGTATATCTACTAATTTCAAGTCTTTCAAATAACTATTAAGAATATTCACTGGATCATCATAAATTTTCAAATGTCCACTAGTTGACCAGGCTATCACACTATATCTTGCCTTATACTGAGGACCACCTATGCTCTCTAGTAACCCAGCTACTTTAAAGTCCCTCTCTATACACTTAAATACCTCAAATGGCGAAGCGAATTCACTTATTGGATGAACTTCCATATTTTACCATCTCAACTATTTTTTTCACAATATTAATATCTTTTTTACCAGGATAAATCTCTACACTGCTGGAAATATCAAGCCATGCGGGATTTAGATCGATAAAGTTAGAAATGTTATCTATACTTATTTTTCCACCTACACCTAGGTAAGGATAATCCTTAAGGAAACTCGAAACAACATTATAATCAACACCTATTCCCTTCTTTACAGAGTCTATTAATACCATGTCCACAGTATCTATAGCCCTCTCTAGGTATTTCTTATACTCGAAGGAGGCTGGTACGTATAATATAATTCTTTTTCTAAAATTATATGATTTAAGTAATTCTAACTCTGAATCATCCAATACTCTATGTATCTGCAAATAATCTGATAATAATAATTCTTTTTCTATCTCACTAATTTGAATATTAACTTTCACGTTAACTATAGGTTTTTCAGTATATTTTTTAGCAAATGTTAAAAACTCGCTCTTTACGAATCTTTGACTTACGGCATCGGTTATTATTCCTATATAATCCACATTAAGTTTTGAGAGCTCTACGATATCTGACAACGTCGCATTACCACATATCTTTAGTTTAACCACCACTCTTCACCATTATTGTTTTCAATTTGGTTATATCTCCATTAAGTGAGATTATTTCGTTCAATTTAGTTATTGATTTCTCCATTAAATACTTAGCATACTCATATCCTTCCTTGAAATCATTCACTTTATCTAATGTAAAAAGCGCAACTGCGGTGTTTATGTTAATGAATTTAGCTACATATTCATCTTTCCCTAAAAATGCTCTAACTATTTTTATTGCTGAATCCTCAGCAGAATTCACTATTAACTTGTCTATTGGAATTGATGATATACCGAAATCAGTTACATCCACTTTGACTTCTTCTATACCGCGTTTACTTACTATTTTCATAAAAGTTTTTCCTATCGGACTTACTTCATCTATACCTGGCTCTCCATGTACTAGAATTACTTTATTAAAATCTAATTCATATGCGCTTTTCGACAATAAATCCAAATGGTCCCTGGAAAACACTCCCATTAACTGATACTTCGCATTGGCTGGATTAGTCAATGGACCTAGAATATTGAAAATGGTTCTAATCCCCAAAGTTTTTCTCACATTGGCAACGTTTTTCATTGCAGGATGATAGTATTGTGCAAAAAGGAAAACGAAATTCGTTTTATGGACTAATTCCTTAGCCCTTTCTGGAGGAACTATAATATTATAACCTAAGGCCTCAAGAACATCGGCGCTACCACTCTTACCACTTATTGCCCTATTGCCATGTTTAGCAACTGGATTAACTAAACTCAATAAAATTGCAGATGCGGTACTAACGTTTACTGTCCCTAATCCGTCGCCACCTGTACCAGCTGTGTCTATTGCGTTAGATATGTCTATTTTAATTGCTAGTTCTCTCATTGCTCTAGCAAAACCTACTATTTCATTTTTACTTTCACCTTTCATTCTTAGTGCTACTAAAATTGCTGATACTAAAATCTCTGGAACTTCTCCTCTAATTATAGCCTTAGCTAATTCTTCAGCCTCATCAATTTCTAAATCCGTTTTATTTATGAGTTTTTTAAGAACTTCATTTATATTCATCCAATATCACCCTAAATTTTTTAACTAAGTTTATTGCAGATTCTATGCCATTTTTTTCAATTTCTTCTATAAAAGCAGTTCCAATTGCTATTCCATCAGCACCAGCACTTAAGGCATCTCTTAAATCTGACTCAGTTGATAGGCCAAATCCTACTATCAGCTTATTCTCAACCAGATTTCTAACTCTATTAATCAACTGCTTAACTGATACTGGTATAGGTACGCCAGTAGTTGGTCTAACACCATAATATAAGAATAAATCGCTAATCTTAGAGACCTTATGTATTAGAAAATCTGGCACAGAAGGAGATGTAAAAATAACATTTTTTAATCCCTTATTTTTTATTGTCCTATCAATTTTATCCAAATTATCTATATAATCGATAAGTAAGTCTGGAAATAGAACTCCATCTAGTTTGACATCTCTTACCATATTTAGAAAATTATCTAGTTGATCAATCCAATCTTCTAAATAAGTAAGTGCAATTATGGGAATGCTCACATTTTTTCTAATATCCGCTATTAATGGCCAAATATCTAGGCCTCTAACTTTATCATAGCTCTTCCTTATAACTGGACCATCATACTTTGCATATTTAGGGGGAATTCCCAGCTCTAATATGTCGGCTCCATTTTTAACTGCTCCAATAATGAAATTCTTGAAACTTTGAACATCGGGATAACCTAACGTCATATAAACTACAAGTAATTTACCCATTTCCATTCAGCCTTTTCATCATTGATTCGTAATTCGATAGATCTAACAATCCATGCCCACTTAGATTAAAGACGATAGTCTTTCTTTCATTATTCTTTCTAGCCTCTATAGCTTCGTCAACCACTGCCTTTATCGCATGGGCTGACTCTGGAGCTGGTACAATACCTTGAGTCTCCATAAATATCTTAGCAGCTTCGAAAATCTCCCTTTCATTATATTCTCTCCATTCCACAACACCCTCCTTTGTTAACAAACTTAATGTGGGTGCTACACCATGATATCTTAACCCGCCCGCGTATATTGGTGGTGGAACGTAATCTTTACCTAAAGTTATCATTTTCACTAAAGGTAATAATCCAGCAGAGTCTGGAAAATCATACTTATATTCCCCTTTGCTGAACTTTGGGACTTCCGCGGAACTTACTGCAATGTAACGTTTGCCTTTCTTGTTTCCGATAAAGGGATACGCGAAACCACCAAAATTACTCCCACCCCCTACACATCCAATTAAGATATCAGCTTCTTCTCCTAGCAAATCCAGTTGAGTAATAGTCTCTTGTCCAATAACACTTTGATGCAAAAGTACTACATCTAAAACGCTACCTACTAAGTATCTAAATTCGTTCTTAAGAGCATACTCTATTGCTTCACTCATTGCTATACCTAATGATCCAGGATGTTGTGGATTCGCCTCCAATACCTTCTTACCGTATTCAGTTAAGTTTGTAGGACTTGCATAAACATTAGCTCCATATAATTGCATTATGCTCCTTCTCATCGGTTTTTGTTCATAACTTACCTTTACCATGAATATAGTACTTTTCATATTGTACATACTAGCTGCAAGTGCGACTGCAGTTCCCCATTGCCCAGCTCCAGTTTCGGTAACTATGTGCTCAATTCCCTCTTCTTTTGCAAAATAAGCTTGAGGAATTGCTGTATTTATCTTATGAGATCCAGTGGGTGTAGCACCCTCATATTTAAAGTAGATCCTTGCTGGTGTCTTTAAGTACTCTTCTAACCTTTTAGCTCTAAATAATGGTGTTGGTCTTCCTATCGATAAATATCTATCTCTTACTTCCTCAGGAATCTTTATGTATCTTTCTATTGTGAATTGTTGTCTTAATACCTCCTTAGGTAGTATACTCCTTAATAAATCAATTCTCGAGAAATCAGCTCCTTGTGGATCCCTTGGTGGAGGTAAGGGTTTAGGTAGATCAGGAATTATATTGTACCAATACTTAGGCAAAATCTCGTCTTCTTTTACCATTGGTACATTAAAAACACCGATACACTATAAATGTTTTTACCTTATAAACTTTTAGTATGTTTCAAAATCCTCAAATTCTCCTTTATATTCAGTGAACGAGTAATCTACTTTCTTCACTTCAGCTGCCGGTGGACCTTGTTTAATACGTTCCAATAATTTATTTAACGCTTCCTCATAACCTTCTGCAACTACTTCCACTGAACCGTCAGGTAAATTCTTAGCATACCCCTTTATACCTAACCTTATAGCGTGAATTTGAACAAATTTTCTAAAACCAACACCTTGCACTAATCCATACACACGAGCATACATACGCTTTAACATTTTCAAGCACCTCAGTGTCGCTCCACTTCTTCACAGATCTGTTTTTCCCTTTCATCACAACATATTTTATCTAGTTATTTTACTTAAAGTTGATGATTCGAGTAGCAATAGCTGGCTTAGGTAATTGTGCATCAATGTTAATTCAAGGAATAGAATATTATAAATCAAAAGGCGACAATTATTATGAGGGACTAATTACCCCGATAATTGGAGGTTACAAAATTACCGATATAGAGATCGTAGCAGCATTTGACGTTTCGAAAAATAAAATAGGAAAGGATATTGCAGAGGCCATATTTCAACCTCCAAATATTACACCAAAGATAGTTAACATGGAAAAGAAGGGCGTAAAAGTAAGTGCTGGGCCGGTTCTTGATGGTGTAGCTCAACATATGATTAGCGTTTTTAATCCTACTTATGATGGCACATTAGAAAAAGCATTAGATGAATTAAAGGCTAGTAAAGCAGAAATTCTACTTAATTTATTGCCAGTTGGAAGTGAAAATGCAACGAGAACATATGCAAATATAGCACTAATGGCAGGAACTGCATTTATAAACGCAATACCCGTGTTTATTGCTAGCGACCCTTCTGGTTACTTTCCTAACAAATTTAAAGAGAAAAACTTACCGTTAGCAGGTGATGATATTAAAAGTCAATTAGGGGCTACCATATTCCATAGATCAATTACTTCACTCTTCAGATTAAGAGGAGTAAAAGTTGAGGAAACTTATCAATTAAATGTTGGCGGGAATACAGACTTTCTGAACATGAAGACAGAAGAAAGGCTAATGTCTAAAAGAATAAGCAAAACAGAAGCAGTAACTAGTACACTGGATAACGGAGAGGTAATAAAAAGTGAGGGAAAAATAAGGATAGGGCCTAGCGATTATGTTCCATTTTTAGGAAATACTAAAGTAGCTTACATTTACGTAAAAGGAAGTGCATTTGCAGGTATGCCAATTAAAGTAGAAGCTTCCTTAGAGGTTGATGATAAAGCTAACTGTGCAGCAGTATTAGTAGATGTAATAAGAGCAGTTAAGGTTGCCCTGGATAGAAAGATAGGTGGTCCACTTGAAAAAGTATCTGCATTTTACTTTAAACACCCACCAATTCAAGCTAAAGATGACGAAGAAGCCTATAGGTGGTTTAAAGAGTTCATTGAAATGTGAAATCTGTGAAGAGAATATCTCACTTTTTAAGTGCAATTTATGTGGAAGGCAAGTGTGTAGTAATGATTACATAATGGATAAAGAAATTTGTAAAGTTTGTGAAATGAGCCTATGCAAAATTTGCCAAAAACACTTATCAATAGGCTCATGTGAAGTATGCGGAAATATAGTTTGCGAAGAGTGCACAGCGTATTTCGACGGCGCTAGAAGAATATGTAAAAATTGTTACAATAAAAAATAATAAAAATTATCTATTTATTCTTCTTTTTCCGTTAAGGTTTCTAAGTATAATTTGTTGTTCGATAGAAGCTACTTGCCTCCTAACATTAATAACTGCATCTGGATTTACACTAATACTATCTATTCCAGCTTTGACTAAATATTCAACAACTGCTGGATAAACACTAGGTGCTTGCCCACATATTGATACTGTTTTGCCATACTTATGAGCAGCCTTGATTAGCTTTCTTATGGACTCTAAAACAGCTGGATCCCTCTCATCATAATATCCCATCCTCGCTAGTAACTCAGAATCCCTGTCAACACCTAAAGTTAATTGTGCTAAATCGTTACTACCTACGCTGAATCCGTCAACTATCTTCGCAAATTCTTCAGCAAGAACTACAACCGATGGAACTTCAGCCATTATCCATACCTTGAAATCTGAATCTCTTCTTAAACCTTCCTCCTCCATTATTTTTATAGCCTTTTCTAGCTCCCATGTAGTTCTGACAAAGGGAAACATTACCCATACGTTCTTAAGTCCCATCTCCTCCCTTACTTTACGTATAGCCTTAACCTCTAGCCTAAATGCTGGCTCGTATTCTCTGCTTATATATCTGGATACTCCTCTCCAACCTATCATTGGATTCCTCTCCTCTGGTTCAAACTCCTCTCCACCAATCAATTTCTTATATTCATTAGTTTTGAAATCTGAAAATCTAACAACAACTGGTCTAGGGTATATTGCACTTGCTACTTTAGCTATACCCTCAGCCAACTTGTCCACAAATAATTCCGCATTACCTATTTTTATTAGATAAAGCGGATGATATCTAATCCACTCACTTACTATAAACTCAATTCTCATAAGGCCTATTCCATCAAAGGGAAGATCCAAATATTTATCTATAACGTCTGGTTCACCCAAGTTCATATAGATTTTAGTTGCAGTAACTGGATAAAGACTCAATAGAACTTCCCTACTTATTCCTTGAATTCCAGTAGATGGTTGGGTTTGTGTGGATACACTCTCCGTGGCCTGTAGTACCTTACCCTCATACACAATACCCCTAATTGCATCTACAGTAATCTCTTGATTCTCTTGAATTACCTTAGTTGCTTCTCTACTACCAACTATAGCTGGGATTCCCAATTCTCTGGATACAATAGCGGCATGGCTTGTCATCCCTCCCTCATCTGTTATTATTGCCCCAGCCATCTTCATTAACGGTACCCAATCTGGATCTGTCATTTTAGTAACTAAGATTTCACCCTTCTTGAACTCATGGACTTTAGGATCTTTAATGTCAAGTATGATTTTTGCCTTACCAAAAGCAATACCTGGAGACGCTGCAAGCCCTCTAACTAATACTTTGCCACTTAAGGAAGCAGAACTCTTTTCCACAGCACTCTTAGTTTCTTTCTTTTTAGAAGACCAGAAAGTTTCTGGTCTAGCTTGAACTATAAAGATATTCTCAGGGAAACTTAGATCATTATCGATAGCCCACTCGATATCCATTGGCCTCTTGTAATGCTCTTCAATCTTAAGTGCTAATTTTGCTAGTTCTATCGCCTCTTCGTCTGTTATACTCATTGATCTGGATTCCTTCTCATCTAAGGTAATAGTAACATTCTTCTTAAGTTGTTTATCATATACGATTTTAATATTCTTATTGGAAACCTTTTTTTCTGCAATTCTTAATGTAGATTTTTCTATTAAAACCTCATCCGGGGTAACCTCACCACCAACTACACTTTCTCCCAAACCCCAATTAGATTCTATCATAATATACTTTTCATCTCCTGTAACTGGATGTAAAGTAAACATTACTCCAGCAGATCTTGAATTAACCATTTTTTGAATAACTACAGCTATAAGTACTGATAAATCGTCTATACCTTTACTCTTTCTATATTCTATAGCTCTTGCATTATAGAGACTAGCCCATACATCCTTAATCCTATCAATAAGTTCATCCTTAGTAACATTAAGATAAGTATCCTGCTGTCCAGCAAAACTGGCTGTCTCGATATCCTCTGCAGTAGCTGAAGACCTTACAGCTACTAAGATTTCTTTTCCAACTTTTTTACTCAATTCATCATAAGCTTGATATATCATGCTAACTAATTTCTCTGGCATCTTAGCGTTCTTTATCAATTGTTTTATTCTTTCACTAGCTTCCTCTGAGGTTTCATAACTCTTCAAAGTCTCTCTAATTTTGTCGAAAAGGTTGTTGTATTCAAGAAAATATTTAAAAGCTTTAGAAGTAAGTATAAAGGCTGGAGGTACTCTAACTCCAATACTCGTTAACTCCCCAAGGTTAGCGCCTTTTCCTCCAGCTAGTTGTACCATATCCTTAGTAACTTGATTTACATCGAGAATGAGATCTTCTTCACTACTAATTGCCTCAACCAAAAGGAAACTCCCCAATATATATTACCAACCTACACCTTAAAAAACTATTTTACCGTATAAACCTTAGGGAAAAAACTATGAATCAGATATTATTTCTGTTCTTGATTAGATACTTTCTGAGTAGAGGTAACGAAGCTTGGCAATTCTGGGAACTTCTCCTTCATTCTCTGTTCAGCAACAACAGAAGCTTCCTCCAATATCTTCCTTGCCTCTGGGCTTGAAGCGCCATAATTGGCTGGCGCACCGGTGAAGTCTCCTGACTCTATAACTACCTCTTGCAATCCTTCCTCTAATTCTGCTAGCTCCAGACTTATCTCTGGCATAACTCCTTTCATCGCATTTCTTAGCTCTTTTATAACACCAAGTACTGGTATTAAATTGTTAAATACATCTCCAAGCTCAGTTATCGTCTCTAGCCTTAGTTGTACTTGCTCTAGAGCAATTTGTGTCGTAATTAATTGCCTGGAAATCTTCCTAATTTCAGCTATTTCATTAGCATACATAGCCGCTCTAGCTGTATCCTTAGACATCTGTGATTCTACAACCTTTTCGAATAGGGTCCTATCTCTCTCTTGTAATCTTGAAATGTAAACGTCAAGACGACTTACCATTGTCCTTAGTCTGTAGTTTGCCATTACCAATCTATACCTTAATGGTCGCTGTGGCTTAAACGCATTCTTTATTCTTTCGCCGATACTTGGCTCTTGTCTACCTCCCCAGTTCCTTACGAAATCTTCCACTTTACTTGAGGCCATTTCGGCTCTAATCTATGTCTTTGTAGTGTATGCTTTTTAAGTACGATAAGGCATAATACTCAAAAAAACTATATTCATATATGAATCCTTTCGTAGTGAAATTAACGGGAAGAATCCTTAAAATAACTAGTAATTTAGAGTATCCAGTACGAATTCTGGAAATAATTCTAAAATATAATGTCACTGTGAGTATGATAGACGATAAAATCGGCCTCAAGGCAATTACAGATAGTATAAAGGTGAATAAAGAATTAGGAAAAAACGAATCATTGGAAGTAGAGACTAAGTTAGAAGATATAAGCGAGGTTTCGATAATATATAGAGATACAATGATGGTTAGGAGATTTGATATCTCTTTATAATTTTATTCAATACTTCATCTGCTTTTTTAGCGACCCTATCGTCTGATCTGACCTCTTCTGGCCATTCTTTTCCCATTTCTTCTTTAAACTTCCTAGTAGCATCTATACCCAGTTTACTACCTAATGGTGGAAATGGAACACTAGGGTCTAATGAGTCCGTAAGTGCATTTTCTATTACCCAAACATCACGCTTAGGGTCTACATTGGCTGCAATAGCGTAAATAACTTGATTAATGTCTTGAACGTTTATATCGTGATCAACAATTATTATCGTCTTTAAAAGGCTAAGCTGACCAGTACCCCATAGAGCCATCATAACTCTCTTCGCTTGGCCAGGGTAATATTTCTTTATAGAGAATATACCAATCCCAGTAAACAGACCATATTCTGGTAGATTCATGTCAACTAGTTCCGGAACTAGCATCTTGGCAAAAGGTAAGAATATCCTTTCTACAGCTTTACCTATCCAAGCATCCTCAAGTGGTGGTTTGCCAACTGATGTCACGTGAAATATAGGGTCTTCTCTAATATACACCTTGTCCAATTTGAAAACTGGATAGTAATCTGCTGGTGTATAATAGCCCATATGATCTCCAAAGGGACCCTCTAAACGTAAATCATTCAAGTCAACATAACCAGTTAAAACTACTTCAGAATGACTAGGTACTAGTAACTTATCATCGAGTTCAGTTACGTCAACTCCCTCACCTCTCAAGATTCCCGCAAACGTATACTTATCTATTCCATAAGGGACTGGAGAAGCTGCTGTAAATGCTATAGCAGGATCTACTCCGGTTACTATTGCAATAGGTATTTTGCTAATGCCTTTTTCTAAATATTTTTTAGCGGTAAGTGCACCTCTTTTGAAGGCTTGCCAATGAATTATTGCTTCTTTCTCGTTTAAAATTTGAATTCTATAAACACTAAGATTATGAACATCTGTCTCTGGGTCCTTTGTTATTGTTATGGAAAAAGTAAGGTATCTTCCGGCATCTTTAGGCCAAGTTTTTATTGCAGGAATCTTAGTCAGATCTAAATTATTTACCTCTTTAAAACTAGGTGACTTAGCTTTAGGCATTACTTTTCCTAGTCCTAAAATTTCTCTAAGTGATTTAATTTTATCAAAAAATGTAATAGGCATATTTGACAAATTTGATAAAAATCCTTCCGATATCGATTCTAGTTTATTTGTTCCAAAAATCTCATACAAGCTCTCAATTGAATAAAAAACATTAGAGATTATTTTCCAGTTCTCATAATTTTTAATTCTATTGAATAAAAGAGGGGGTAAATGAGCGTAAGTTGCTTTTCTCGTGATTTCAGCTATTTCCAAATCTACGCTTACTTCCTCATTAATTTCAATTAATTTGTTCTTTTTTCTCATAAATTCTATATAGTCTCTGAGATCTTTAAAAGCCATGTGATTATTATACTTCAACAAAGCTTATATTTTGCAGAACAAACCACTTTAAACAGCTGGTGAATTGTTGTTGGAAACACACTAAGCGGAATAATGAAGTGCTTAAGTTGTGGATATGAAACGGAAATAGATCAGAATCAGATATTATGTCCAAGATGCGGAGGGCTATTGGAAATTATAGTAGAACCCCCAAAGGATTTCTCCTTCAGCAAATTAAGAGGAAGAGGAGTTTGGAGATACAAAGAATTGATAGCAGGTAAATATAAAAATATTGTAAGTATAAATGAGGGAAACACCCCACTAATAAGGTCCTCAAATATAAATAACAATCTTTATTTTAAATTTGAAGGACTTAATCCTACTGGAAGTTTTAAAGATAGAGGGATGACAGTAGCAGTTAGCTCTGCAGTAAGCTTAAATTATAAAACCGTAATAGCTGCATCTACTGGAAACACTGCAGCTTCAGCAGCTGCTTACGCTGCAAGAGCTGGAATAAAGAGTTTTATCGTCTTACCTAAAGGTAAGGTAGCATTAGGTAAATTGGCCCAGTCAATACTTTATGGCTCAGTCATTTTAGAGGTTGATGGAAGTTTTGATGTTGCTATGGATGCAGTAATGAGGTTATATAAAGATTTAAAAGTAGTATATCCATTAAATTCCTTTAACCCATGGAGATTAGAAGGACAAAAGACAATCGCATTTGAGATAGCTGAAGACCTAGGAGTTCCAGATAATGTGATAGTTCCAGTAGGCAATGCAGGGAACATCTATGCGATATGGAAGGGATTTAATGAGCTAGTTAAAACTGGGGTGATCAATACTATTCCCAGAATGATTGGAATCCAAGCTGAGGGGGCATCACCAATAGCCACTGCGATAATCAAAGGAAAAGATTATCCAGACTTCGTGGAAAATCCAGATACTGTAGCTACTGCAATAAGGATAGGAAAACCAGTAAACTGGCAAAAAGCGATGAAAGCAATAAGAGAATCCAATGGAACCGCAATAGTGGTATCTGATTCTGAAATATTAGATGCGCAGAAGACCCTAGCTAGAAAAGAGGGTATAGGAGCTGAGCCTGCTTCAGCAGCTGCCTTAGCCGGTTACATTAAGGCAATAAATGAAAAGATAGTAGATAAAGATGAAAAAACAGTTTTAATCTTAACAGGACATTCATTAAAAGACCCGGATAGTATGACCAAAGCAGAAGCTAAGAGAATATTAGTTAATCCTCTACATATGGAAAAAATTATCTTAGGTGAGATAAATGGCTCTAATAGTTAAAATAGGTGGGTCCATACAAAAAGACGAAAAAGATTACGAACTTATCGTGAAAAAAATACAAGATTTTTCAAAGAAATCCGATAAAATCATAGTTGTAACATCGGCTATTAAAAACGTTACTAATGAGTTAATAAGTGCAACTTTGAATACTGATAACTCTCCAAATATTGTAACTGAAATCTACGAAAGACACATAAAACTATTATCAAAATTAGCAGATGGCAAGGAGTTCGAGAACTCATTTAAGGAGATCTCTAGGCTGAGTGATGAACTGTTTAGAGTAGCTTGGTCTATAAGAGTACTAGATGAGGTAACACCGAGAGTTAGAGACTACATACTTTCATTTGGAGAGAGAATGGCTACCTTACTTCTTTCAGCAATATTAAGAAGTAACGGAATTGAAGCAGAAGGTGTGACTACTCCTCCATTTATAACTGATGAAAATTACGGTGAGGCTAACGTAATTGAGGATCTGTCTAAAAAGGAAATCATGAGTACACTAGAGAATGTGAAAGCTAAAGTAGTGGTCCTTCCAGGTTTTATAGGGAGAACCAAAGAGGGGAGATATACTACTTTAGGAAGAGGTGGTAGTGACTATACTGCAACCTTATTGGGTAAACTAATTGGAGTGAGAGAAGTTAGACTAGTTACCGAGGTCCCCGGGATAATGACTGGCGATCCTAAAAAATTCGAAAATGCCAAAACGATAATTAGACTCTCTCTGGAGGAAGCTATAGAGCTCTCACAGCTAGGAGCTAAAAGGTTACATCCTAGAACTTTTGATCCAGTCTTTGGAAGTGATATGAAGGTAATTGTTGAATCCTTATATGAAGACGGATTTACAACGATTAATGGAGAATGTGAAAATAATGATGGACTTAAAGGAATATCACTCTTAGATAATACAAAATTGATAACAGTTGAAAGTACTAAGATTGTTGGGAAAATAGGATCTGCAGCAAGAATAACAAATGAAGCAAAGGAAGCTGGAGTTAACATAATATCGATTTCTCAACCGGCTAGTGAGACTACAATACAACTCGTTGTTGACTCCCTTTCTGCAAATAGGCTGTTATCGAAATTAGAAGAGTTAAAGGGAACTTTAGTTAAAGATATCGAGGTAAATGATATTAATATCGTAGGTATAGTAGGATGTGGAATAAAGAAGAAGGAAATCTCTACTAAGGTTCTTTCAATAGCATCAAGTTATGATCCGTTAGCTATATCTAGAGGAATATCTAACGTAAGCATGACCTTTATAGTTAATAAGGAAGAAGGAGAAAAATTAGCAAAAGAGTTGCATAAGGTGATCGTAAGTGGCTGATAAGATAAAAGTTTCGTTGCTAGGCTCTACCGGAATGGTAGGGCAAAAAATGGTAAGGATGCTTTCAAAACATCCATATATAGAATTAGTGAAAGTTAGTGCATCACCCCAAAAGATTGGTAAAAAATACAAAGAAGCTGTAAAATGGATTGAACCCGGAGATATTCCAGATAACGTAGCTGAGTTACCGATAGTCTCCACTGAGTACGAAGATCATAAAGATGTTGATGTTGTTCTTTCAGCACTACCTAATGAACTAGCAGAAGATGTTGAACTAAAGTTAGTAAAACAAGGAAAAATAGTTGTATCTAATGCGTCACCATTTAGAATGGATCCTGACATACCATTGATTAATCCAGAGGTAAATTGGGAGCATTTGGAACTATTAAAATATCAAAAAAGTAATAAAAACTGGAATGGACTATTGGTCAAAAACCCTAACTGTACTGCGGCAATACTTTCTATGCCAATTAAACCATTAGAAAAATTAATCAAAATTAACGCTATGTATATAGTAACTTTGCAAGCAGTAAGTGGAGCTGGCTATAGTGGTTTACCATTTATGGCAATAGATGGCAATGTTATACCTTGGATTAAAGGGGAAGAAGAGAAAATTCCCAGGGAAATAAATAAAATGTTAGGAAAACTTGAAGCTGGAAAACTAAAATCTTCTAATTTAGAAATTCATCCAACAACTACCAGAGTTCCTGTAAAAGTTGGGCATATGGGTGTAATTAATATTGTAACTAACGACAATGTAGATGAAAAAGAAGTTCAAAAAGTGCTAAGTAATTTTGAATCATTGCCTCAACATAAGAACTTGCCTACTGCACCTAAGAAGCCAATTATTTTATTCAAAGATGAGGATAGACCTCAACCAGCTAGAGACTTACAATATTATGACGGAATGTCAGTGACAGTAGGCAGAGTAAAGTTCGAAGGAAATGTGTTACGATTAGTTGTTCTTGGAGATAATCTAGTGAGGGGAGCTGCTGGAATAACAATTTTAACATTAGAAGTTATGAAAGAATTAGGTTACTTCTAATGTTTTTTGATCTCCATGTACATTCGAGATATAGTGATGGAAAATATTTTCCTAAGGATATAATAACATATGCTAGAGCTAAAAATATATACGTGGCGATCACAGATCACGATACTTCTTTAGGTTTAAATAGTGTAAAGGAAGAAAAAGTGATCCCAGGACAAGAAGTCACTACTGAATATGGCCACGTTGTAATATTATGCAATTTTCCACCATCTCCACCAAACAGAATAGCTGAATTAGTAGACTACGCTAAAGAGAATTCTTGCATAATATTTCCCTCACATCCTTTCGATATTTTTAGACAAGGGATTGGCGATAAGGTATTTGAATATAAATTTGATTTAATTGAAATTTATAATTCCAAGGCTCCTAAAATAGCTAATAATAAAGCTAAAGAAGCTTCTATAAAGCTGAATTTAGCTGGAGTTTCAAATAGTGATGCTCACGTAATTCAAGCAATAGGTTCCGCATATAATGATTTATATGAGGTAATTGAGTTTAATTTGGACGATATCCTAGATAACTTAAGGAGAGGGAAAATAAGAAATATCATCAATGGATTATCATTTAGAGCTAAATTTTCCATTTTACAATGGTATATTGAGAGGAAAATAAGAAATGCACAAAATTCCAGCAGAACTATGCATCAAGTGTAAGGGACATAGGAATCTTTGTGGGTTATCATACTGTCCAATAATGGAGAGATTTAGAGGCATGGTTAATAGTCTTCAGAAAATTAAAATAGATACCTCATTTAAATTGGTCGAAGGCTCTACTCCTCCTAGTGGAATTGTTGGAGAAAAAGGATATCCTAAAGTTTCACTAATTGTAAATATTCCACCCTCAGTATATGGGGAAGATGCTAGAAAATATGAGAATGTTAAGGAGTGGTGGGGAAAGGTAAATTTAGGGGATATAATAAAGTTAAGATCGTCTTTAATCTCAAGTATAACTAGAGTTAGAGCCGAGAAAGCCACTGAATATTACAATACAGAAATACCATTAGCAATAATTTCAGATAACCCAGTAACATCTGAGGCAAAATTGAAAACATTGGAAGCAAAATTAAAGTTTGATGGAGTGATTTTACCAAGAGGACCAGGAGGAATCGCAGAGGAAATAAAAGTTATTGATAATCCTAAAATCCCAACTAAATTAGATAAACTAATCTTTGATGATCATATAAAATCTGCTGAAGCAATCTTAGAGCTGTATAGGTATAATGTAGATTATTATAAGATAATACATGCATTATCCTTTGGGCTTCTAGGCAAGAAAAAGAGTAGAAGATTCGTACCAACTAGATGGGCAATAACTGCAGTTGATAGCATAGTTGGTAAATTTCTATATAATAAAATAATAAACTATAACGAAGTAAATGAGATAGAAGTATATCACAGCTCATATTTAGGCAACTACTTCTACGTTGTGCTCTATCCATCGAAGTTCAATTCAATATGGATAGAAATATGGCATCCACTAAGTTTATGGTCTCAAGACCTTACCATTTCTGAACTAAAGGAAAATTTCTGGGGAGAGTATGAATATTTAGATGGAGGATACATGGCTGCAAGACTAGCAGTGCTAGAATATTTAGAGGAAATAAAGAGACAAGCAGGAATTATAATCATTAGAGAAATAACCGAAGAATACTTTGCACCAGTTGGAAATTGGCACATTAGAGAAACTGTAAGAAATGCTATGAAAAATAGATTAGGAAAATATGACACTCTAGATCATGCCATATCCGAAGTAAACAAAAAATTAAAAGCTAAAATAAACTTATTTGAATTACGCACAATAAAGAGTCTATTCAAACAAAAATCTATTTATGATTTCTTTAAATAAATAACGAAAATACTGCCATTGCTGTATATAATCTATTCTCAGCCTGATCCCAGACTGCACTCTTAGGTCCGTCTATTACCTCTGGCTCTACTTCCTCTCCCCTATTAGCAGGCAAACAATGCATAAATATAGCATCCTTAACTGCATACTTCATTAAGTCTGCAGTAACCCTATAGTTTTGCAATAATTTCTTCTTATGTTCAGCAATATTCTCTTGTCCCATACTAACCCAAACATCCGTATAGACTACATGAACTCCTCTAACAGCCTCATAGGGATCCTCATGAAACTCTATAACACTACCAGTATCATCCGCGATCTCACTTATTATCTTATATAAATCTTCTCTAGGTCTAAGTTCCTTAGGAGTTGCAACATGTAACTCTAACCCTAATTTAGCCACAATTACCATTAGGCTTAGCAATACATTATCAGTCCCATCACCAACAAAACCTATCTTAACTAGAGTATTTCCAAACCTTTCCCTAATGGTCATTAAATCAGCTAATGCTTGCAAGGGATGAGAAAGATCGCTTAATAAATTAAATACCGGAACGCCTGATGATTCCTTTAGTTTAACTAGGGTTAAATGATTTAGTACTCTGGCCCCTATCCCATTAACGACTCTGCCCAAAACCCTTCCAGTGTCTTCAATGGGTTCGCCTCTAGACCATTGCAAATCTTGCTTATTAAGAACAATTGGAATTCCGCCTAATAATGATACAGCTAATTCAGTACTAACCCTAGTCCTAGTACTTGGCTTCTCAAAAAGTAATGCAACCCTCTTACCACTTAATGAACTTGGAACGTTATTATGATAAACGTAATTTTTCATCATAAACGACACATCTAACATTTTCTCTATTTCATGAGTTTCAAAATCAAGCAGACATAACAAACTTCTTCCTCTAAACATAATTTTAATCTATCTTATCACATATTTAAATATGGATATCCAGATTGTACTTACCAAAGCTGTGGAAACCAGACAGGGTAATAAGCCTAAATTTGATGAAGGACATGTCATAATGAGCTTAATATACATAAGCCAATTGCAACCAGTAGGAAGGATACTATTAATGAAAAAAACAGGATTATCGGAAGCATCTATAAAAACATTACTAAAAAGACTAAGAGAAATGAAGTTAATTCAAACAGATCCAGTAGGAGGAAACACTCTTACAGAAGAAGGAAATAAAATAGTTTCATGCATTAAAAACACATCAAATATAAAAAAAGATGCTACTCTGAAATCACTAGGTTGGAACTCATCAATGCTTATAATAAGGAGAGGCGCAGAGTTATTAAAAGAAATTCCAGTTTTAAATCTAAGGGATGAAATAATAAGATTAGGTGCGGAAAAAGTATTAGTGTGTATTAGTACAGAAGAAGGAAAAATAGAAATTCCGCCTAAGACAGAGGAGATGTCACTTAAAGGGCTATTAGAAGAGATTAAGGAAAAATGCGAAACTTGTGGTCCTAACGATCTTATTATATTTGTAGTTCCTAATGAAGAACATCTAGGATATCTGACCTTAGCTTTCATACTTAAGGTGTTAAAGAAATGTTAAAAAAAGTTGGATTTCTTGTAAATCCGTATGCTGGTGCAGGTGGAAGAATAGGGAGAAAAGGTAGTGATGAGTTGTACCTCGAGAACCCTGAAATATCAAGTAGAGTTAGTAGATTTTTGGTCAGAGCCCCGGAAGATGCTATCTATGTAACACCAAAGCTAAAAATGGGAGAAATATATTTTATTCAAACAAAATTGAAATATGAAACTATATCCATAGGTGAAAGGGAAAAAACTACTAGATATGATACAATCAATTCTGTAAAAGAGTTTGTAAGAAGAGGGGTAGATATTATTGTATTTGTTGGTGGAGATGGGACAGCAAGGGATGTATTTGAAGGACTTCAAGGGGCGCAAATACCAATTTTAGGAGTTCCTAGTGGCGTAAAAATGCATAGTGGTGTTTTCGCTAATACACCAGAGGCCGCTGCAATATTATTAACAAAATTTTTACATAATGAAGCAAAAATTGTAACAGAAGAAATTCTAGATATTGATGAAGAAGCCTATAGAAAAGGAACATATTCTGTTAAATTATATTATATAGCCCTTACGATTAGCAGTAATAATTTACTAACTCCAAGTAAGGAGGAAATACAATATAGTGAAGATGAACTAGAAGAAATCGCAGATTATGTAATGGATAACATGGATGATAATATAACCTATATCATGGGTCCTGGGAGTACTATAAAATATATAGAAAGAAAACTAATGATCAATACTCCATTTTTAGGGATTGATATAGTTAGAGGAAAGAAATTAATAAAGGGAAATGTTAATTATTTCGATTTAATCAATTTAACTGGGGAGTTAAAGATATTGCTCACCCCAATAGGCAAGCAAGGATTTCTAATAGGGAGGGGAAATCTAGAACTAGGACCGGCGTTCTTAAGAAGAGTAAAAAAGGATGATCTTATCGTAGTCTCTACTCTTTCTAAGCTTTACACTATTAACTGTTTTAGAATTGATACGGGGGATGAGAATTTAGATAAGCTCTTTTCAGGTGTCTACAATGTCATAGTAGGTTACAACAAATTTTACGCTATTAAAACTTGTCAATGAGTACTACTTAAATGAAAAATTAACTGAATAATTCCAATCGGAATTTTAGCTTGTATTTTAAGTTATAATGCCTAATATAATAAGATGAGTGAGGACTATCAAAGAGATGATATAGAGGCCATAGCACAGCAGATAAGTGAGGAGGAGAAGCCAGGTAAGGAGTCACCTAGATCCAAATTGGTTGAAGCAATACTACTCCTCCTTTACGCAAGACCATTAAGAACAGCTGAAATTGCAACTAATTTAGGTTACGAAACTAAATATATAAGTAGCTATCTCAGTTATTGGAAGAAGAAAGGTTTGGTTTATCAAGAAGGGGGAAGATGGCACTTAAGTAGGAGAGGAGAGAATATAGCTAGAGATATCATCGAATCACAAAACAATTCTAAATTCAAAGAATATTTATTACTTGCTAAGCAAGTACTAGAAAGTGAAAAAGTTTACCAGACAAAAAACAACAAAGCAGGGAAAAGAGATGACAAAAAAGCACAAGAAGTTTTGTGGTTTATTGAAGAAAAAACCAGTAAGGAGAACAAAAAACAACAAAAGTCTAATCCAACGGATTGTATAAAGGAGATTTTGGATAAGCTTGATGATGATGAAAAAGAAATACTAAGCTATCTATTAAACAAATATAAAGAGTGGGGAACAACTTACATCTATCTCGATCAGCTTCAAGAAGAAATGAAAGCTGATACTAGTTGGTTATTTAGAGTGCTCAAAAACTTACAAATTAAAAGGCTCCTATACGTATATCAAGATCCTAAAATGGGAGTCAGAATAGGACTTTCGAAAACTCTAAAAGAAAAGCTATCTTCTTGCTAACTTTCTCTTTCCCTTTTGTTATTATTTACTACTACTATATACATAGATTATATTATGGGGTATTGATTTGTATGTAAAAATTATACAAACTGTTTGCTTTAACATATAATATGATAAAGTCACATTAGTAGTAGTAGTAATCTATTTAATCTTTGTACTAGAAGTTATAGCAAGTAGGAGGGATAATTTATGTCAACTAATAAATCAGTGAAAATGTCTGAAGATGAGATAAACAAAGCATTGGCAAAAGCCGAAAAAGAGGCGGAAAAAAAGGATCATAAGAGACAATGGATAGAACGTATGATAAAAAGCGCTAAAACTTACTACAAGTTATGTCCTTATTATGATAAGAAGAATAATAAGTGTTTTCTTACATTGGGCGATAAATGTCAGCGCGATGGTAAATATGAGACTTGTCCAATATTTATTTCATTCTTAGATAATAAGTATCAAGAAATTGTTAATAAGAAGAAAATGTTACCAATGGATTTTCAAGATTTAGCGTTAATGACTTAAGTTTTATATAAAATGGCTTTCTAAATTATAAGTAGAGTGCCAAGACGTAAGAAAAATGAGGAAGAAAAAGCTTCTAGTGAAAAGAATAATAAAGAGGAGATGAGGAAGAAAAAATCTTCTAGTAGTAAAAAAACTGAGAAGTATGTAGATCCAGATAAGGTTTTGGACGAATACTTGGATGAAGTAGTAAATGCGTTAGGAATTTCCTATTTAAACCTTTCAAGAGAGGTTCTAAAGGAGGTGTTAAGAGAGCCCTTTGCCATGGCCGTTGGGGAAGTAAAAACTAAGCCTAAAGTATCTACGATAATTAATAGGCTTAGAGCGATGGGAGATAGATTAATGGAAATAATATCGTATAAACTCTTACGTTTATATGATGTGGAGAAACTCAGTGATGACCAACTAGAGTTTATAGTAACTTATGGTAAAGGAGGTTTAATTCCAATAATGGATAAGTTATATAAAGAATGCTTGAAGAGAAATAGAAATGATTTAGTAGATCTATTGAGAGCTACTTGGTCGATGTTCGCAAATATCTTAAGATCTCCTATTAAATGTCCTAAATGTGAATTTGATTCTGTAATGCCAGATTTGAGTTGTAGGATCTGTGGCTATACGTTAAGTATGAAGGAATTAAAGAATATTATACAAGTAATTGATATATTACAAGATTTTTTGAAGATAGATAGGGATGGATTTAACGAGATCTTAAAGTCTGGTTTTTTCTATTATACTTCCGAGGGACCTATTCCGCCATCCAAATTTAGACCTAGTCAAGGGCAAATGTATTTTGAAGTAATTCTCAATAAGGAGGAGAAGAGAAAATTAGAGAGCATCTCGCGCAGTATTTTACCGGGGAGTTAATTAATCCTCCACAACCCTCACATCTATAATCTTTTCCTCTTGTTTCAAGTAGTTTTTTAGAATTATGAAAAGCGTGGAATAGCTCATAATTTTCTTTTAGCGTTTCTCTTTCCCATACTAGAATTTCATTAAAAATTTCATCCTTTGTTACTATCACATTAGATTTGTTAGATATGAAACTTTGCAATTCGTGTAAAGAGGTATTATAGAATGGTATTATAAACGAAATATTATTAATTTTGTATTCTAATCCTATCATTTGGATATAAGTATAATCTTGGTTTGTTATCGAGTATATTAAGTAGGCCATCAAGAAATCCGCCGTTAAAGGTAAAAAGATTTTATTTATTCCGTTTTTTTCCGAAAACTGTTTACTCTTTATGATTAAGTTCCATATATCATCAAGGATAGAATTTTGTGGTTCTAATGAGATTTCATAATATTGTAAATTAAATCTGGTGTAGATTTTATTTATTATATTTCTTAGAATTTCTTGAATAAAGCTTAGATAAGAAGGATAAGCAAATAAGATTTTGTCACTATTTACTATTATTTTTCTTGGGTAAAGTTCTCTCTTAATTCTCTTGACTATCTCGTCTTTGTTACATATGTTACATAATCTTCTTCCTCCTACTACGCTTATAGCATCTCTTTTGTTACATCTTTCGCACATCATATTAGAGAAGAATGAATTTTTTATCAATTTAAAAAATTGCTTCACGGTTTGCTTGGGAGAAAAATTTTTATATAAGCGATACTAATGTTCACACGGAACGGTGTTGTGAGGTATGGCAGCTCCAGTCTTATTACTTAAAGAGGGAACAAGTAGAACTACTGGTAGAGATGCGTTAAGGAACAATATACTTGCTGCAAAGACACTAGCTGAGATGTTAAGGAGCAGTTTAGGTCCAAAAGGTCTTGATAAAATGTTAATTGATAGTTTTGGTGACGTAACCATAACTAATGATGGTGCTACAATAGTAAAGGATATGGAGATTCAGCATCCAGCAGCGAAGTTATTAGTAGAAGCAGCTAAAGCGCAAGATGCTGAAGTAGGCGATGGTACTACAAGCGCTGTAGTGTTAGCTGGTGCTCTATTAGAGAAGGCTGAAAGTTTATTGGATCAAAATATACATCCAACAATAATTATTGAGGGGTATAAGAAGGCATATAACAAGGCCTTAGAGTTACTTCCACAGCTAGGAACTAGAATTGATATAAAAGATTTGAATTCTTCAGTTGCTAGGGACACTCTAAGAAAGATAGCATTTACTACGCTAGCAAGTAAGTTTATTGCAGAAGGTGCTGAATTAAATAAAATAATTGATATGGTAATAGATGCAATAGTTAATGTTGCAGAACCTCTACCTAATGGCGGATACAATGTGAGTTTAGACTTAATAAAGATAGATAAGAAGAAAGGTGGAAATATAGAGGATAGTGTATTAGTTAAAGGACTAGTACTAGATAAGGAGGTTGTACACCCTGGAATGCCTAGAAGAGTCACTAAAGCCAAGATAGCCGTTTTAGATGCAGCGTTAGAAGTAGAGAAGCCTGAAATTTCAGCTAAGATAAGTATAACATCACCAGAGCAAATTAAGGCTTTCTTAGATGAGGAATCCAAGTATCTTAAGGACATGGTTGATAAATTAGCGTCAATAGGTGCCAACGTTGTAATATGCCAGAAGGGTATTGATGATATTGCACAGCACTTCCTAGCTAAGAAAGGTATATTAGCTGTAAGAAGAGTTAAGAGGAGTGATATAGAGAAATTAGAGAAGGCATTAGGTGCGAGGATAATAAGCAGCATTAAAGATGCTACTCCCGATGATTTAGGATACGCAGAATTAGTTGAGGAAAGAAGAGTTGGAAATGATAAAATGGTATTTATAGAAGGAGCTAAGAACTTAAAGGCCGTGAACATCTTATTAAGAGGTTCAAATGATATGGCATTAGATGAGGCTGAGAGGAGTATAAATGATGCATTACATGCTTTGAGGAACATATTATTGGAGCCAGTAATATTACCGGGTGGCGGTGCTATCGAGTTAGAATTAGCGATGAAATTAAGAGAGTATGCTAGAAGTGTAGGAGGTAAGGAGCAATTAGCTATAGAAGCATTTGCGGACGCATTAGAGGAAATACCTATGATTCTAGCTGAAACTGCAGGACTGGAGGCTATATCTGCGTTGATGGACTTAAGAGCTAGGCATGCGAAAGGATTAACTAATACTGGTGTAGATGCCATAGGTGGCAAGATCGTAGATGACGTATATGTGTTAAACATTATTGAGCCAATAAGAGTAAAGGCTCAAGTGTTAAAGAGTGCAACAGAGGCAGCTACGGCAATATTAAAGATTGATGATCTAATAGCTGCTGCCCCATTAAAGAGCGAGAAGAAAGGAGGAGAAGGAAGTAAAGAAGAAAGTGGTGGAGAAGGAGGACCAAGTACTCCATCTTTAGGAGACTAAATATTTTTTGTTAACTGAGACTTTAACGTTAGACTCTTCAGTATTTTCTGTATATCCGTTTATTTCCTCCAATATTTTATCTGCTACTTTTTTTATGTCTTCATCTGTATAATTATCTTTAATAGCTTCTAATAGTTTCTTTGTTACGTCTGGGCCTAAAATTAAGCTGAGTTCTGTGAAGTCTGGGCTTAGTAGGAAATCTATTAGTTTTTTCGGATTTCCTCCGTAAGAGGAGAAGTTGTATTTAACTTCTGCCTCTCCTAAAATTCTTCTTGCTTCGTCTAGCCTTTTCGAGTCTATTGATAGTGGCGATAGGATCTTACTAGCTACATGTCTAAGGAAGTCCGGTTGATTCAACATTGTCGCCTAATAATGTTAATCTAAACACAATAATATAAGTATACATTCATGATCTAGCTTCCTTTCTATCTTAAAAGCTTCGGTCTCATTCTTTATAAGATCTGGTTATGAAGAGATATTAATTATTTAATATTAGAAATATTTATTGACCTATGCTATAAGACGTTGGTATAATGAAGAATGAAATTGATTTTAAAAATTCGCATAATGTTTAAAAGTAAGAAATGAGAAATGAACGTGAGTGTGTATTAGTATGAGTAATGAGACTAAGAAGAGAGGTAAGAAGTCGGCTTCCAATTCTGGTAGTAACGTGGAAAACAAACTAAAGGTAGTCTATTCTGATAAAGACGTTATAGTAATGACTGCACCGAATGAGGACGAATTAAAACAAATACTACTTGACTTATTAAATGAAAAGCCAATGAATTTAAAGGAATTACATAGTATGTTATCTGGAATTGCAAGCGAGGATAAGATAAGAAGAGCATTGGCGGATCTAGTTGAAAAAGGTAAAATCAACTTATCAGAAGACGGTAGATATGTTAAGTTAGGTACCGAGTAAAGTTCTATATGGACATCTTTGAAATTCTTTATTACATAATATGGCTTGACTTGTTACCAAAACTCTTTTAATTGCATTACAATATGCTATGATTCCTTTTTCACTCTTTATGAGCTGATAATGTTCACAACCACTGTCTACAATGCTCTCTAAAGCGTTTATTTTTGGGTAAAATCTAATCTCTTGCTCAATGGTTTTATCTTGATTAAATTTCTCTAATCCCGTTTTGCTATCGCTCCCATCATCTAAGAAGTATCTACAAGTTTTGAATTGACCAAAGCACCTATTAGTAGAAGTTACAACATCAGAAGGTTTATCTAATGCAGGTGATGTGCAATAACCATTCTTGTAATAGGGACATACATTATGTTTCTGCAATTTCTCTCACAATTACATGTACTCCAACTAGATCACTTTCATCTTTATTTTCTGTCCACTGTGGCAAATGTAACCTAGTTATTACAAGGTCTTCCCCTATGTGACTTAATGATTTTTTAAGTCCTTGTTCATTAATTTTGGGATTTCCACTATAATCCTCTACTATTAGGATTTCAACCCTTTTCTTCATGATTATATGATTCTGGTGAGTAAATATTAAAAGTTATAAGGCATAAAACGTGATGTGGATATAATAGGAAGAGCCAAGAAAGAATTGGCGGAATATGTAGCTACGCAATTGGGCATAAACGAGGAGGAAGTCTTTAAAAATATTACATATCCTCCTAGGGAGGAGCTTGGTGATTTATCGTTAGCGTTACCATCATTAATGAAGGGAAATATAAATGAGAAAGTGAAATCATTACAAGAATATAAAGGTGAGTTAATAGATAAGATAGAAATAGCTGGAATATATCTTAATGCGAGGTTTAATATAAGAAATCTTTTTGTGAGAATCTTTAGTGTACTAGACGATAGTTATGGACTAGAAAAAATCGAAAAACCAAAAAGAATTGTAGTTGAACACACGAGTGCTAATCCGATACATCCGTTACATATAGGTCATTTGAGAAATACGATACTTGGAGATGCACTTGCTAGAGCGTTAAAAGCTAGAGGTCATTCAGTTAATGTTAGATTTTACGTTAACGATACCGGGAGGCAAGTTGCAGTTTTAATTTACGGCTTGAAACTTTTGGGTTTCCCTGATCCAGAGCCAAATGTAAAGAAGGATCTATGGTTAGGTACAATATACGCTATGACTAATGTAATTTTAGAAATTAGAAAGTTAAGAGAAGAATTAAAGAAACTTACAGAGTCAGAGTATAGGGAGAAAGTAAGGGAATTAGATGATCTAATAGGAATAGCCAATGATCTAAGGAATAGGAATGAGGTACTTTTCGATAAGTTAGCAGATGCTGTAAATGCTTCTGAAGATCCGGAAAGGGAGATAGGAGAAATCATAAAGAAATATGAAGAGGGTAATAATGAACTAAAGGGAATTATCAGAAAGTACATTAGTTATGCATTAGAAGGCTTCAGTGAGACTTTATCTAAACTTAATATAAAATTTGATAATTTTGATTATGAGAGTGACTTGTTATGGGGCAATATGGTTGATGATGTATTAAAGGCATTATTGTCTTCTCCAGCCAAAATACCATATAAGGGAGTAGTAGCATTGGATTTAGATAGTTTCTTAGGTAATGAAGCTAGATCTAAGTTAAGAATTCCAAGAGGGCTTAAGATACCTCCTTTAGTGTTGATGAGATCTGATGGAACTACCTTATATACCGTGAGGGATATTGCGTATACAATTTTCAAATTTAATCAGTTTAATGCGGATTTGGTTATAAATGTGATTGCAGAGGAGCAATACATTCCGCAAATACAATTAAGAGGTGCTTTAGAGTTGCTAGGATATTCGAGATTTGCAGAAAATTTATTGCATTATTCATACGGGATGGTTAACATCCAAGGGCTAAGAATGAGTGGAAGACTAGGAAAGATAATAACTATTGACGAGATATACGAAAAACTAGACAGTATAGTTAAAAATAAGCTGAAAGAAAAGGGCGGTAATATGGAAAATATTAATGATATAGCAAATGCAGCGCTTAGATATGCAATTTTGTCAGTTTCTGCAAATAAGCCTTTATCATTTGATTTAAACAGAATAACAAGTTTTGAGCAGAATAGTGGGCCTTATTTACAATATACTTATGCTAGAGCCGTTAACATATTAGCTAAGTCTACTGAAAGCCTAACTATGGATAAGGTAGACTTTAACGATTTAGTTGGAGACAAGAGGAAAATATTAATCTTGATAGCAAAATTCCCTGAGGCATTCAAAAACGCTGTAGACAACTTAAGATTAGAAGATTTAGTAGCATTTCTGAGAGAGTTATCTGACGTATTTAATAGTTGGTATGATAAGGAGAGAGTACTACAAGAGCAAGATCTAGGAAAGAGAATGTTAAGATTATATATAGTGAAAGGAGTGTCAGTTGTATTAAAGAATGGGCTAAGTGTCTTAGGTATAAGGAGCTTAGAAAGGATGTAATTGAGATATAGAGAAAATATTCCGTTGATTAGTAAAGATATTAATCATTAAGTGGAAGTCATTATAATTCTTGTTAAAGATAATATTTTGAAACAGATAAAAGTATATATTTTGTAATGAAAAGCAGATATTTAGCTCTAATCTTAATAATTAAAGTGGGGTAAGGATATTATAAGAGGACCCGTAGCTCAGCCAGGACGGAGCGCCGGCCTTCGGAGCCGGCGGTCCCGGGTTCAAATCCCGGCGGGTCCGCTGTGGGGAAATCCCCACACCTCCAATCCTAATGTGGCTTTCCAAGACGTCAACTAAAGGACCAACGTAAGTTTCCTTTGACTAACCGTTTATCATTTCTAGGTTATAGACATAATACTTTCCTTTCTTATGTATAACGCTCACATCTAGTGATGCATCCTCAATGAACCTTATCGTCATAATATAGATTTCACGGTTTGTTTGAAACTGATAATAACGTAGGTGATCGAAGCTTAGTGCGTATTTTTAGAAAAAGGAAAAATGTTTCCCTTGCAATGTTGTCTCTATTTCAGCATATTGAAACTCAAAAACTAAAACTCTAGCAATTATAGTAGTTTCCTGAAAATGACGCATAGTAGATAATGTTTAGTTTTTTCAATGTAGAATTTAAGGTGTATTTATACTGTATATGCTTAGACTATTTACGATTACTTAAATCTTCTTGAAGAGAATCTATGTTAATATTTAAGGTTTAAGGAATTTGAGGTAAATTTACGTAAAGTACTACAATTACTAGATTGCCAGGCCATCATAGAGTGTGGTC
Organism: Sulfolobus sp. E5-1-F; assembly: GCF_009601705.1. Taxonomy (NCBI): domain Archaea; kingdom Thermoproteati; phylum Thermoproteota; class Thermoprotei; order Sulfolobales; family Sulfolobaceae; genus Saccharolobus; species Saccharolobus sp. E5-1-F. The sequence goes on from NZ_CP045687.1 coordinate 1,533,100, forward strand.
AACAATTTCATGCATTTGAGATATTTGCATTTATTATCACTCACCTATCCACTAAATACACTTGAGTATAAAGAATGTTGTAGATTAGGAAGAAGGTAGAGAGCTGACTCGTTAACCTATTAGAACTCCAAGGGAAATGAAAGTCCATAGAGGAGAGCCTATGCTTCAATGTCCTTGCTCAGCGTAATCCCTCCTACCAAACCCTCCTATGCCCAACATTAAACCAGTCAAAGGCATTATAAGCTGGTAAACCATCATGCAAGTAAATCACTCGATCAATCCTCTTAAAGTACTCACTCGCAATTTCCTCAATCCCCTCATGTTAACTAGGACAATCAATACGTGAAGGCCACTCCTCAAGCCATGAAGAAGGGAATAGCCTTTGTCACAACATCCCTAACGATCCAAACGTAATAGTAATTACCCCTAACGCAAACAACCTTAGTCTCGTCAATAGCGTAAAGACCACTCAAGGACACTACATACTTAACCCTACCAAGCCTCTTATAATAGTACAACAAGGTGGAGTGTGGTAACCTACAAGAGGATAAGCCAGCTAGATAACTCGCTAAGCCTAACGCGATCTCCTCCCTAACGTGAAATCTTGGCTTAAGATTAATATTATACTCCATTTAGGATTAAAATAACTTGGGCTAGACGGGGATATTCCATCTGTTCATCATGTACTCACCAATAAAAATCCCGTGCTCACCCAAAAAGGTATTACGCTAAATAAAAACAATTTACTTTTGTAATAAAAGCAACTTGTACGATTAATTTCAAATTAATTAAATTGTTGACCACACTCGCTAACTTTGTAGTCTGCGATAAGTATGTTTGGCAAGCAACTATGTATATGTTATTTGGCGGGTTGTTAATTAAGCCTGTAAGTTTGTCCATTCTCTCGATAGCAAGACGTCACGGGCCTCCATTTGTCCTTATGCTTTCATTCCATTTATTTTATGTCTATTTATGGTTAGGTGTTGGGACTTAGCACTTAACCACCTTGTTAATGAGTCTATGGGACTCCTTCGAGCCCAACGGCATGGTACTCACATGATCATTAGCCTTACCACCTAATCAATTCAATAAATTCCTATATGTATCGTCTTATAGATAAAATTTAATATATATTAAAAACAGTGCGGGGGACGGGATTTGAACCCGTGCAGGCCTTCGCCAGCAGGGCCTAAGCCTGCCCCCTTTGACCTAGCTCGGGCACCCCCGCGCATTATAAAATAAAAATTGAGATTTAAAAAAGCTAGTCCTTTACTGTCTCCAGAATAGAAACAACGTTCCAAATGGAGATTCTAGCATGTGTGGGCATATTAGGATCTTGGCTTATATCTTCCAAAATTCCTATCGCATTTGCAGCCCTTACTGCAGGACTTAAACCAAGGTCTTGAAGATTTCTTATTGCATCAGTTGCTGCTCTTCTAATGTTTCTGGGAACGCTCGTATCATTAACTATCTTTTGTAATAAAATTACTGCTTGTTTTATCTTAGCTTCATTGTCATAAGGCATTGACATGTCAAAACACCTCTATTACTTTTTAATATTAGGGAGTTTAAGAATTATTTATGACTAACGAAAGTGAGGTAGGTGTTAAGAAGGCCGCTGAACTTTTACGTCAAGGCGCTGCAATGTTAGAAGAAGCTTGTCCTATATGCAAAATGCCATTGTTTAAATTGAAAAATGGTGATGTTATTTGTCCAGTTCATGGGAAAGTGTATATAGTGAAGAGTGAAGATGAAGAGAAGATTGTAAAGCGAAATTTGCAGTTAGATGAGATAGAAAGTATATTAATAGATGGTCTATATTTAAGCGCTAAGAAGATAAAGGATGATCCACTAGATTCTGAAAGAATAATTCAGATTATAAGGTATTTGGACGCATTAGAACGAATAAGGAAGATTAAAGTAAATTCTTCTGAATAATTTTTATTGCTTGCTCTAATACTTCATTCTTATCCTTGCTAGCATCTATTATGTAGAAATTGTATTCTTTTGCGAGTTTTAGGTATTTTTCTCTAACTTTCGCTAGACTTCTAATCTTTTCTTCGAAGTTGAATTTATCATTTTTTATTCTACTGATTGCAACCTCAATTGGTAAGTCTAATAATATTACCATATCAGGTTTAGGGAAATAAGAATTTACCATCTTTATCCACTGTTCATCTACTCCTAGAGCTCCTTGATAAGCTATGCTGGAGAAGTAATATCTATCAAGTATTATTAGATTAGTATCATCTTGTATTTTAGATAACCAATTAATGTGTAGCGCTCGGTCTGCTGCAAAGAGTAGTACTAATAGGATTGGATCGTTCCAGCCGATTTTTTCTATTAACTTTATTATATCTTCAGAAAACGGTTCTCTCGTAACAATCACGTTCAGTTTCATTTTAGATTCTAGATACTCCTTTAATAGATTAGCAAGTGTTGTCTTTCCTGACCCGTCTATTCCTTCAATTGCAACTAGTTTTCGCATTTTCTAAATCTAATTCTTCTTTCCTCAAATTTATCATTTAAGCTAATATACCCTAAAACTAGTCCCGTAAACCGTTTCACCCTGCTTAGTATTGTTATTTGGTTTTCTTTTAGGTCAACTAATAGGGCGGCTCCTACGACTCTCTTATTTTCTATTATGCCTAGTAGTGCTCCTTTTAGCAGATTGGGTGATATATAATAACCTACACATGGTTTTTCGTCAGATAATTGTATATATTCTCCCCATGCATAATATAGAATATCTGATATTTGCTTTCCTAGCAAATTTTCAGATAGGGTTTTTATGGTATTTGCTTCATTAAAATATCTCTCATATTTTGCTATTCTATTTGCTTTTCTTTCAGATCTAGACTTATGCAGATTTACGCTTTTTAAAAGAATCGTTCTATTTCTATAATTTTCGGGTAACGAATCTTTTATTTTCTGATCAAATACTATTATATAATCAGGGTCAATTGTGTATATCAGTTCGAATTTGTGTAACATGGATTTTAGTCCGGAAGTCCACCCATCAGTGTCTATTACTGTTAGTTTTTCCTTTGGAGTTGTTTCATAGAGTCTTAATATTTTTTGAACGTGCAGTCTCGGATTCGTTGAAGGTGTTATATCTCCAAAGAATTCTAGATTATTATATCCAAGTTCCTCAAGATTAAGGGTTTTTCTCATTGGTTTCAATTCTGCTATGAAGGTTGGTAGAAATAAAGTAGATTGTCCAACATCTGCATCTATAATCTTTAAGTAAGGAGTTGCTAGATTTGCGAATAGATTAGTCAAGTAAGTTTTTCCGGAATCGACATTTCCTAGAAGTAATACTACTCCTCCTGTGTTTGTGATCTCCTCTGCTATTTCATCCCATCTCAAATTTAGATCATCAGATATTTTTTTACAATCCATTTCTAATCTCGTATTCTCATCATAAACAAGAGTATATGTTTTATCTGATGGTATGGTTAGCAAATCGTTTTTCTGTATCTCTATTCCGAGTATTCTAGCTTCGCCCTCTAGAGCTTTTATTGTACAAGGTCCTTGTATTATTTGTTCCTTTTTCATGAAGATGCCCTTAAGGCTATACTATACGCAGCTCTTATGTCTTTATCCTTTATCTGATTAAAGGGTGATTTCGCATTTGTATATTTCTCGTCTATGCCTTTTACATTTTCATAAATCATTGAGATAATTCTATATATTTCTTCTCCGTATTTATTTCCAATACCTACTCCTATTATTTTCCTTTTTGCTGGATATGTAATTAGGATTTCATTAATTGCGTTAATTAAAGGCTGAAGTCCATAAGATCTTCTATATTCTATCAATTCTCCATCTATGAGTGCAACAACAGTTAGATAAGGTGAATTGGTATCTATGCCTATTAATAGTTCGTTGAACTCTTGTTTTCCTCTTGAGATAGCTATTATACGGCCTACATATCTAAGAATATCATTTCTTTCCTTTACTGAATCTATTACTATTTTCACTTCACTATTCTCAGAAATCTGTATATTTCTTCTCTTTAGCTCATCTAATATGTTCTTATATACCTTAGGAGAATCAGTGATAATTGCTACATTTTTTATTTTCACATGTAAGATGTTTATTTAGTGAGTTATAAGCTTTGAATTTGTCAACATTTGTATTTGAAAGGGGAAATTTGGTGTCAATATACGGCGAGTCTGGAGTAGGAAAGACAAGCCTTTCGTTAGAATTAGCGTTGCAAATAAGGACTTCAGTTTTCATTTCAACTGAAGGTTCTCTTTTTGAGGCTAGGTTAGAAAAGATTAAGGTTGGTCAAGGAGTTTATTTTGCATCTGTCAAAAGCAATATTGAACTATTTAATGCAGTAATCAACTCTTTGGAATATAAGCCTAGTCTTATAGTAGTTGATATGATTAATACGTTTTATAGATATGAACGGAATGTCCAGAGTTTTTCAAAGCTACTAATTATTTTAAGGTCTATTGCTGAGTCTAACGTAAAAATCCTATTAGTTTGGGAAGTATCAGCCAACAATAAGGTGGCTGGAGAAAAATTTATGCGAAAGTTCTCCGATGATGTTTTGAGGATTACGAAATCTTATATTATAGGTAACTTTAGGAGATGTAAATTTAAGATAACCGAAAGGGGTGTAATTGGTTGTCTATAGCATACGGTCTTTTATTATCAATTCTCATATACCTACCCGCATTTGTGGCGAATGGAAGTGGCCCATTCATTAAAAGGGGGACTCCAATAGATTTCGGTAAGAATTTCGTAGATGGGAGGAGAATATTTGGAGATGGAAAGACCTTTGAGGGACTGATTGTTGCATTGACTTTCGGTACTACAGTAGGTGTTATTATATCTAAATTTTTTACAAGTGAATGGATCCTTATATCGTTTTTAGAGTCCTTGTTTGCAATGATAGGGGATATGATTGGTGCTTTTATAAAGAGGAGGCTTGGTATACCAAGAGGTGGAAGGGTTTTGGGTTTAGACCAATTAGATTTTGTCTTAGGAGCTTCTCTGATACTTGTGTTGTTGCGTGTAAATATAACGTGGTATCAGTTTTTGTTCATATGTGGGTTAGCTTTCTTTTTACATCAAGGTACAAACTACGTTGCTTATTTGCTAAAAATTAAAAATGTCCCATGGTGAAGTAATATCATGCCAAAAAAGTATAACAGACTTTACAACGAGGTTATAAATAGCTATGTAATTTTGATTCTAATATTTATTCTAATTATTGGTATATTGGGAGTCATTGCCTTTCCCTATTACATTTCACCGTTAAATAATGGACAAGCATTAAACAGTGCTGGTTACCTTGCTCTAGGAGTTATAATAATAATATTTTTGCTCCTGGGAGTTTACTTTATGGAGAGAAATGAGCATAGTTTAGGCGCAATGTCAATTCTAATTTCACTTATAATTTTGGTTTTAGCCATATGGTCTATATACGGAATTAATGCCGTAAAATCTATATTTGGGATATGAGAGGATAACCCATGGAAATGTTAAAGATAAAGCTGGCAAGTGGTAGAGAAGTAGAGATTAACGACGATGTAATAGCTGTTCTTAACGAATACGTAAGGACACAGATGACACTGGAAGAGCTATCAAAAAGGTTAGGTCTCTCCGGTTGGGAAGAAGCTTACGAATTAATAAAGCAAGTACCAGCATGGGTAATGTGGTCTCCTTTACCAATATATAAGAAATTAACTTAGACTTTTTTGTAACATTCTGGTTTTGCTTCGTATATTATACCACTTTTTCTCATATCTGTAAGTAATTTTTCTACGTTATTTTTTTCAATGCCAACTTGTTGTGCTTCTTTTAGTATATCCTTAACCTTTGCACACTCTGAACTTACAGCCAAACTATCTATTATTTCTAGTATTTTCATCATTTTCTCTCTAGCGCTTTTAGGTTTACCAGTCATTATTGTATCTATATCTATTTTTCCACTTTCCATGTCAACTCCTACGCTTTCTAGGAATAGCCTCATTATATTTATAGCTCTTTCTGCATCCTCTCTGGTGACTTCTGATTTTAGAGCCATTTTAGCATAAGCTTCTGAAATTCTTATTAAAGCCTCTAGTTGTCTTGGAGTTATCAATATTGGGCTATCTGGAGTTTCCGAACTTTTCTTTCTCATCTCCACGAAGAAATCTGTAATTAGATTCTTAGCTTCATTCGTAATTTTTGGTGTAATATATTTTCTTGCATATGCTATATATTTTCTTAATGTATCTATATCTATAATGTTTTTTGTAGATTTCCCCGAATGCACATCTAATATATAGTTTGCAAGCTCTCTGTCTTGTTCACCGGGTTGATCTTTTAATATAAATATTAGGTCAAATCTTGATAAGATTGTTGGGGGTAGGTTAATATTATCAGATACTGGCCTTTCACTTATGTATCTACCGAACTTTGGATTCCCAGCGGCAATAACTGCAGCTCTAGCGTTTAATTTAGCTACTATCCCGGCTTTTGCTATGGAAACTGTCTGTTGTTCCATTGCCTCATGAATAGCTACTCTATCTTCATCTCTCATCTTATCTATCTCATCTATCACGGCTATTCCACCATCGGCTAACACTAACGCACCCGCTTCTAAGTAATATTCTCCAGTTCCCTTTTCTCTAACCACGGCAGCTGTTAAACCTGCTGCTGTGGATCCTTTACCAGTCGTGTAAACTGCCCTTGGGGCTACTCTTGAGATAAACTGTAACATTTGTGATTTGGCAGTACCAGGATCGCCTATTATTAGAATGTGAATGTCTCCTCTTATTCTTGTATCTTCTAGAACCTTAGGAACTCCCCCGAATAATGCTAATGCTAGAGCTTCTTTTATTTCCCAATGACCATAAATAGATGGGGCTATTGATGCTATAATTCTATCACGTATCCAAGGATCTTTGGCTAATTCCTTGATCTTCTTCTCATCTTCTTCAGAGATTATTACCTCATCTAATACTTTTTGTGAAACTTCTATACTACTAACTTTCATATAAATGTCAAATACCGCTCTACTTCCTCTTTTAATTGGAGATTCTTGTTTTATCTCTAGAATTCCAGTTACTTTTACTCTATCTCCTGGCCTTGCAGAATCAACTAAATCGTCTTCAAGGATTATTTCCAACTGTCTAGGTAACTGTCCAGAAGGTACTTCTTCTGGTCTCTCTTGGATTACTGCTTTTTGCCAGTCAAGTAACTTCGTTTTCTCTGGGATTAACCTGAATTGTCCTGGCTTACCGCATTTTGGACAGATAGTTGGCATCTCTAATATTTCTGGCATCTCTTCATCTTCTGGCCACTCAAACTCTTGCATGCAGTCTGGGTGAATATGTTTATAAGTTGCCTTGTAAATTCTCTCTTTTACCGGAGTAACTTTAACTAATATTCCATCAATAGTTATTAGTTTATCTATATCAGTACTTCTTATTTTTCTAAGTTCTATAACTCTAGGTATTCCTACAATTCTAACATGTACCTTTTCTATATCTCGCTGATATGTAGGATCCAATTGTAAGATATGATCATATAATGCACCTTCTAGAATTGGCAGAACAATTTTAGTGTTATTTATTATATCATAAGCTAGATTTTCGTCGAATGCGAGTATATCAGAAAACTCTACTATAAGACTTTTTTTCCTATACGCTATTAGTTCATTTATTCTCTCAATATATTTGTTCTGATTATTATTCTTGAAGGTCGTCAGAAATTCTATAAAAAGATCTCTATAATCAATCTGTTTGCTATGAATTTCCAATTATATCACCGTATAATTCCTTAATAAGTTGTTTTATTGTTTTATAGATTAAAAGCTCTTCTTCCATCATTCCGTTAATTAGGTTTTGATCATCGATATTGAGAAACGCGAGCTGAATCAGTTTTCTTAGTCTTATTTTAATGATTTCATTTAGTATGCTTATTGATTTTCTAAGTTTTTCTAAACTCTCAACATTATTATCTCTCCTTAAGGTTTCCAGATAAAGTTGTACTCTACTTGAGAAATCCTTACCTAAGGGAACTAAAGATGCTGGTGTATTCACATTTTGTCTTTCTTGGAAAAGAATTCTTCCTAAATCTTCAATTGAAATTTTATCTTCTATTTTTGCTACGTTTTTTCCTTCTAAGACAATAGCTAACCATTGTGGCAACTGATTTTCACTTCCTTTTATTAACTCAACGTTACCCGCTGTTATTGAGCTTCCATTCCAGTCCTCTATTATCATAACTCGGCGAATATAAGTATTGGATAATCTTTTAATAGCTCTAAGTTTTACTTCAATCACAATCTATTTTTTCTTAATACAAAACCTTTATATCTAATGGGGCAGAACCCAAAGGCTCTTGTAACTACAAAACCTGGTAAAGGCCAAAAATGTATAAATGAAATTTTGAATAGGATACTTATAAAAGATATTGATGCGAGAGTTATAGAATATATACAAAATGTAATTCTTATTTACTCAGATTTAGATCCATTAGTGATTTATGGTTTACTTTTCGCTTCTCCTCCATCTTGTGCAGAAAAAGTGTATCCATTTCAATGGATTATAAATTCCACTAACGAAAAGGAGATTATTGTTAATGTAATAAATTTTATGAAAAATAGAGTAAAAGATCTCAAAACTTTTTATGTTAGATGTTATAATAGGGGAATTAATGTTGATTGTAGAGAAATTGAAATTGGAATAGGAATAGGGCTAAAGGACTTAATTAACGTTGACTTTAAAGATCCTGATGTTATACTCCACGTTAATGTATTAAAGGAATTCACTGGGATATCGCTTTTGAGGAAGAATCAAGAAAAGTTTCGGACTACTCCCTTAGATAAAATATAAGGTAATACCACTTAATTTAGATTGGGGTAAAAGTTTTGGTTTCAGCTAAAGATATACTTTCAGATAGTTTGAGATCATCAGCATTAATAATCAAACATAAAGATAAGCTTTCGCTAGATTATGTGCCGGAAAATTTGCCACATAGAGAAGAAAAGATTAAGGAATTAGGTTTCATATTTAAAGATTTATTAGCTGGAGATGCTAAAGATTCAGAAAGAGTTGTAATAATAGGTAGGACAGGCACTGGGAAAACAGCAACGGTTAAATTATTTGGTAAAAATTTTGAATATATTGCGGAGAGAGAATATGGAGTTAAAATAAAGTATGTTCATGTAAATTGTTATCGGCATAGAACATTGTATTTGATAAGCCAAGAAATAGCCAACGCGTTAAAACTACCTATACCTTCGAGGGGATTATCAGCACAAGAAGTGTTTAAGATGATCCATGAATATTTAGATAGGAGAAATATACATCTAATAGTTGCATTAGATGAATTTGGACATTTCCTAAATACGGCAAATAATGAGGAAATATATTTCTTAGTAAGATTGTATGACGAAATATCAGCAATAATAAAGAGAATTAGTTATATATTTATAGTTAATGAAAGCCATTCCATTTATAAATTGGATAGAAGTATAAGGGATCATGTAGCCAGAAGATTAATTGAATTTCCTCCTTACAAGTCTATTGAACTTTACGATATTTTAAAGTATAGGGTAGAAGAGGCTTTTAATGATAATGCTGTAGACGATGAGGTATTACAATTCATATCTAATACTTATGGCTATGATAAAGGGGGCAATGGTAATGCCAGAATTGCAATAGAGACTCTAAGTTTAGCAGGAGAAATAGCAGAGAAGGAGGGGTCGCCAGTGGTATTGTTAGATCACGCTAAGAAAGCTAATTCTACAATAAATCCAGAGATTCAGGAGATTGTGGATAGTTTATCGTATCTTGATTTGCATCAACTTATACTCTTGAAAGCGCTAATAAGGGTTTTAAATAAGAATAAAGTTGATGAGGTTACGATGGGAACCTTAGAAGAGGAATATATATCATTAGCCAGAGAGTTTAATGAGGAACCTAGAAAACATACACAAGTTTATGAGTATCTGAGGAAACTTAAAGTAATAGGGATAATTAATACCAGACAGAGTGGGAAGGGAATGAGAGGAAGAACTACTCTAGTTTCCCTTTCTCTACCATTAGATAAAAGATTAGATGATTATGTTATGCAACAAATATTGGTGAGGTTAAAATCGAGAGCTTAATCTATAATTCATCTAAAATCAAGATATTATCTATATTAATAAAGTATGGTGATATGAATATCACTAAATTATATAGATTATCTAAGATTCATTATGATAAACTAAAAAGGGAATTGCAAGATTTACAGAAGATGAATCTAATTGAAATAATAGGTAGTGATAAAAAAATAGTTAGACTAAATTACTCTAACCCTAAAGTAGTAATCTTAATTAACCTATTGGAAGAGTTAGATAAAAATGAGTTCCGAAGCTAAGATGGTAGATATATCCCCAAAGGAGACTGTATTAAGAGAAGCAGAAGCTGAGGGATTCATTAAACTAAAAGACGATACTATAAAGAGAATTGTGGAAAACGAAATAGAAAAGGGGAACGTAATTGCTGTAGCAAAGACCGCTGGAATAATGGCTGCAAAGAAAACGTCAGAACTTTTACCTCTATGCCATTTAATACCTTTAGAAAGTGTCGACATTGATATAAAAATTGAGAATAACGGTATAAGAGTTAGATCTAAGGTGAAGGCTCATTATAAAACTGGAGTAGAAATGGAAGCACTAGTTGCCACGTCTATTTCCTTGTTAACTATTTGGGATATGGTTAAAAAATATGAAAAAGATGAGAACGGAAAATACCCATACACTGTTATTAAGGATATAAAAGTTATAGATAAGATAAAGGAGAAAGATTAGGATTTAGACGTGGAATTAAGATACTCTTTTTCTTTAGTATTTAAACTTAATTGTTTATCGTATTTCTTATAGAATATTAGGAAAAATGGGTAAGTATCATTTAGTGTTTTATCAAAGGATGAATGTATTGCGAGTTTCTTAATGATCTCATCCCTCGTATCTCTTATATCTTTACTCTTAGATAGTAGTTGTATATACGATGGAAACTGATACTTTTTCCATTTTGGTTTCCAGTTCGGCTTTTTCTTTTCAATTTCTGCAAAGGCTACTCCAGCGCTCATTAGATCATATGCGTAAGATAATAAGTCCCAATCTCCACCTTTTGCTCTCTTTAGAAATATTGAAGCTCTAGAGAGAGCATCAAAGGCTCTCCAAACATCTTCAATATTATCGTATTGTATAGGTATGTTCTCTGATATCCATCTAATTAGCATATCATAATCTATTTGAGCACTTGTAGCTGCATTTTTAGCTTGCCATACATATCTTGCCCAGAATATATCTCTTAGTGTTTCAAATGGATCCAATTCACGTTCTTTTCTTCTAGCCATAGCTTCAACTAATTCAAGAGTAACCTTACCATAACCTTCTCCGATTCCTTGTAACATATTAATTGCATATCTAGCATCTCCTTCACTAGTATCAATTATATAGTTTAACGCTTCATCATCACAAATAATCTTTTCTGCTTGACAAATCTTTTTTAAAAGCCTTCTTAAAGGGTACTTTCCTAATCTACTTAATCCAATCATTTTGACTTTATTTCTTAACTCTCTTAATGCAGGATTCCAAGGATCATTAGCTGTCATTATTATGGGATATTTTGTTTTTTCAATAAGATCTAAAATACCTTGTATAGCTCCAGTATCTTCACGGAGATTTATTCCATCGACTTCATCTAAAAGTATTAATTTACCCCTAGATCCGAATATACTACCATAAACAGATGCCTTTTCCGCTATACTCTTTATATCTTGCAATTTTCTTGAATCGCTAGCGTTCATCTCTAAGAGTTCGAGATTATAATCATGAGCTAAAGCTTCAGCTAAGGTAGTTTTTCCAACACCTGGAGGGCCATGCAATAATACTGCTTTAGCGTTTGGTTTTCCATTAAGCCAAGACTCTATCCACTCTTGTAATTCTTTTTTAGCGTCATCTTGATTTTCCACATCTTTTAGAGAATGTGGTCTATATTTTAAAAACCATTGTATCATTTATTCTCACTGCCTATATATTTATTCCCATAAATGACCATTTTAGCTAATAATGCAGATAACTGTATTTCGTCATCAGCACCTTCTATTATTCTAAACTCAGTTTCTCCTATATAATCTAGTAATAGAACTCTTAATTCCTCACTAATTTGAATCTCTGAAGAAGTTATTTCTCTATGCATTTGCTTTATTACATCCTCTCCAGATAAGCCATATGTAATAAGCAAAGTTCTTAGCTTCTCTCTTGCTTGTGTAAATTTTCCTTGTAATGCTAGGTTTATCATTTCTCTAACTTCCTTAGGTTGCGCTAATCCTAGAACCTTAAATACGGCCTCTACACTAATCTTGCCATAAGCTGAGGCAGCCTGTAAAATATTTATACTCTTTCTCATATCCCCCATTGTTATATCGTAGATAGTTTCCAAAGCTTTTTGATCGTACTCAGCTTTCTCATTTTTAGCGATATATGCTAATCTATTAACGACATCTTCCTTCTTTAACGGGTAAAATCTAAATAACGCAGTTCTGGATTGTATTGGCTCAATGATTTTACTTAAGTAGTTACAAGCTAGAATAAATCTAGTGTTTTCTGTATATAGTTCCATAGTTCTCCTTAAAGCTTGCTGGGCATCAGCGGTCATGTTATCTGCCTCATCTAGAAGAACTACCTTAAAAGGAACATTTCCTGGAACTACTGTACGCGCAAACTCCTTTACCTTATTCCTAATTACATCTATTCCCCTTTCATCACTGGCGTTTAGTTCAAGGAAGTACTCTACATAATTGTCTCCATATAGATCATGAACAAGAGCTAAAGCAGCGGTAGTCTTTCCGGTACCTGGTGGTCCCGCAAAGAGTAAATGAGGCATATTCTTTTCCTTGACGAACCTTTTTAACCTATCTATGATCTCTCTTTGATTTACTATATCATCTAAAGTTTTAGGTCTATACTTTTCAGCCCAAAGTATTTCTTCTACCTTCGCACTCATTATCTCACTCCATGAATGAAATTACTTTCTCTTATATTTACCCATTATGAATCCTTTATCTATCTCATGTCCCTTTATTAACGATTTCAATTTGTCAGCATCAATATTCTTAATTTCGTTTAATAATGTATCTACTGCATAAACATAAAAATAATATCTATGAGGTGGATGTGTTTTAGGGGGACACGGGCCATTATATCCCACATTCCCAAAATCGTTTACACCTTGTATTCCATATTGTGATTTATACGCTTTTGGTACTCCTTCCGGTAATCTATTAGCAGTTATGTTATATATTACCCAGTGTATAAAAGTTCCTCCAGGAGCGTCTGGGTCTTCTACAATAATTGCATAACTTTTAGCATTAGTAATAGGCTCCCATTCTAATTCTGGAGACAGATCTTGCCCATCACAAGTATATTTAATGGGTATAATATCCTCGTTCTTAAAGGCTGAAGATACTACCATCATCAAATATATACTTTCACTATTCAAAATTAAAAACGCTTTACATCTTCTTATTTAAGTAGAACTCTAATTCCTCATGTCCTTTACTGTGAATTTTTGCTACTATAACCCCAGTACCCGTAAAGGAATCTCGCTTTATTGCTGAGAACACAGCTCTCTTAGCTAGGTCAGCCGCCTCATCTAAAGTCATTTTGGGATTATATTCATCTTCTAGCACTCCCATAGCTACTGGTGAACCAGAGCCAGTTGCAACGTAATTTTCTTCAGTTATATCTCCTAAATAATCTAAATTAAACAATCTTGGCTGGTCATCGTAACCACCTATTAGGATTTGAACAATATAAGGAAAATATTTTGTTGCGGATAGTATGTTCGCTAGTCTAGTTGCAATTCCCTTTATAGAGATTGGCCCATATTTAGTAATACTATTATAATGATATATATTTTTCAATACATCATATATAAACTGTAAATCGGCTACACTACCTGCAGTAGTTATTCCGATTTTATCCGTAATATATAATACTTTTCTAACCATTTTATTGGCTACGAAAAATCCTGCACTAGCTCTCCTATCTGCTGCAAGAATTACTCCATCATTTACCTTAATTCCTACAGTTGTAGTTCCTTTAAGTATCTTATTTTCTAATTGCAACTCATTCCCCATAATTACCATTAAAAGCAAGAATAAAAAGGTGACAGTCAATATATCATGTATTCTTAGTAGATCATTAGTGTTTTCCTACAACGTTTAAAATATATTCAGTGACTTCAAGTAAATCTCCATCTTTATATAGCTCTCCGCTTATCATTAAACCAACTGGTAGGCCATTAAGGGTAGAAAATGGTATACTTATTGATGGCGCTCCAACTACATTAAATAGCTCAGTATTAGCTATTAGATATTCTCTAAATTGAAGAGGATTAGAGAGTACGTCAGAAATTTTAGGTGCAACAATTTTTGTTGTAGGGGACAAAATAAAATCAATATTTTTAAATGTTTTTATATATTCTTCTATTAATAATCTCCTATATCTAAGAGCATCTATATAGTCTGTGGCAGAAATTTTCATACCATCAAGGAGTAACGTATAAGTATCTTTAAAGTATTTATCACTATTTTCACTTATCCAATCTTTATGGAAGGAAGAAGCTTCAGCTAACGATATAGTTCTTCTAGTTTTAGATCCATATTGCCTTAGTAAAGGAAGATCTACCTCGACTATATCAAAGTATGAAGATAATTTTGCATATATTTCTTTCAGCAATATCCTTGAAACTTCCATATCATCGAATAAGAATAAACCTATACGCGGTCTTGTTCTTAATTTAGCTATTTCAACCTTCCTTTTTTCATTTGGCAAAATCGCATCAAAAACTCTTCGTAACAGTCTAATGTTATCTTTCACGATTATCCCCACAGTATCCAACGACCAACTAAAGGGTATTACACCATCAGTAGGTATTAATCCAGTAGTTGGTTTAAATCCTATTACTCCACATAAAGACGAAGGAATCCTTACAGACCCTCCAGTATCAGTACCAATTCCCACATCTACCATGTCTAATTTTACTGCAACTGCAGAACCACCACTAGAACCGCCACTTATTCTTTCTGGATCAACTGGATTTTTTGCAGGTCCTCCTATACTCGATGTATTAGTTGCACCTAACGCGAATTCATGAGTATTAGTTTTTCCTATTATCTTTCCTCCTTCTCTAAGTATAGCGTCTACAACATAAGCATTTTCTTGTGGAACATAGTTTTCTAAAATTCTCGAACCAGCGGTAGTCCTTACGCCTTTAGTTAAAATAACATCCTTTATTCCAAATGTAACATTCTTTAACTTACCCTTATTGTTTCCTTCGATATTATAGAGAGTGATAAATGCATTATATTTTGAATTTAATTCTTCTGATATCATCTTCCCTCACACAGAATAATGGTTCAAGTAACTTTTTAAGTATTGGATCTTTATCGTTTTCCTTCATTGTTATAATACTTATTAATTTGGTAATAAAAGCTTACAAACAATCCCTTATGGGAACACTTCACATATTATTTTTTTTAAAAACATATGGAGCCTACTATGATAGATAATATTTTTTATACAGTTTAAACACAATCTAACCGATGAAAGCCGTAGTGGTTCCGGGTAAGCAAAAAGGATATAAGATAGAAGAAGTCCCAGATCCAATCCCAGGGAAAGATGAAGTTGTAATTAGAGTAAATAGAGCGGCATTATGTTATAGAGATCTATTACAACTACAAGGTTTTTATCCAAGAATGAAATATCCAGTAATCTTAGGACATGAGGTAGTTGGTACAATAGAACAAATTGGAGAGAACGTTAAAGGCTTTAAAGAAGGTGATAAGGTAATTTCACTTCTTTATGCACCTGATGGAACTTGCCATTATTGTCAAATTGGCGAGGAAGCGTATTGCCACTCAAGATTAGGTTATTCAGAGGAATTAGACGGCTTCTTTGCTGAAAAAGCAAAGATAAAAGTTACGAGTCTAGTAAAAGTTGGCACTAACGTTCTAGACGAGGGAGCAGTTTTAGTACCTTGCATAACTGGAATGGTTTATAGAAGCTTGAGAAGGGCAAAGTTGCAAAAGGGGGAAACAGTTCTAGTCACAGGAGCTAGTGGTGGTGTTGGTATTCATGCTATACAAGTAGCGAAAGCACTTGGTGCTAAAGTGATAGGAGTAACTACATCAGAGGAAAAAGCCGCTTTCATAAGGAAATTGGCTGACCATGTAATAGTAGGTAGTAAATTCTCAGAAGAGGCAAAGAAGATAAGTGATGTAAATGTAGTTATTGACACAGTAGGAACGCCAACAATAGATGAAAGTCTGAAAAGTTTATGGATGGGGGGTAGACTGATACAAATAGGTAACGTCGATCCAACTCAGATATATCAACTAAGGCTAGGATACATTATACTGAAAGATATAGAAGTAATAGGCCATGCGTCTGCAACTAAGAGGGATGCAGAAGAGACTCTCAAGTTAACTGGAGAAGGAAAAATAAATCCCGTGGTCGCTGCAGTAGTAGAGCTGAATGAGATAGATAAGGGATATGAAATACTAAAGGATAAGCATAAGATTGGGAAGGTACTAGTAAAGCCTTAAATTTTTAAATCTTTTTATAGGTTAGTGTGAGGCTTAAAATTTCATGGATAGAGCTTAGTCAAGATTTATTACCGCATTCAGATTTAGATTCAAAAGAAGATCTTAAATTTATAAGCAATGAAATTCTTGAAGCATTTGAAATAGGAGGATATTCTGATGAAATAGAACTAGATGACAAAATATTAGAGATAACTTCTATTTTCTCGTCAAAGTTAGTAAATGATATTCTAAGATCAATACAAATTTACGAAAAAGGGAGATGGGGTAAATTATTATCGGGTGATATAGTTACTGTTATCGGAGAAACAATAACATATGCTCTTCTAAATCAGTTATTCGATGTAAGTATTAATGATATATTACCATTTAGAGGCGTAAAGTTCTTAGGCATAATATCGGATTTAGTTATAAATATAGAAAAATATGATAAATTAAGAAAATTTTTAGATGCAGAGAACGGCTTATTATTCGTGGAAGCCAAGGCCACAATGACCTATAGAAGATCACAAGTAGTTAATACAATATTAAAAAGCTTAGTTACAATTGAAAATCTTAGATATCCAGACAACTATGGACTAATTTCTTATATTATAAGATACAATAACCAACTATACGATTTAATGATATTGATAAAACCGTAAGGTGGGAAAAGTGAATTGCCTTGAGAGTCTTCATAAAGCATACATCTTGACTTGGATAGGAGATTATAAAACAGCTAGTGAGTTAGCTACTCAATGTATTCAGCTTCTTTCAGATTCAGTAGAGATAAGGAGAAAGATAAAGGAAATATTGAAGGAAGTCGATATGCAATATAAAATACCTAAAAAATTAAGGGAAGAAAATATAACTAGTCTCGATCTAATTCAAGTTGCACTTTATTATTTGGCAAAAAGGCTATCTATCAAAAAAGATAACTACAGGGAAATAATTGAAAATGGTAATATAAAACTGTCTGTAATTGGTTCGTTAATTAAAGAGGTTAGAGGATATTGTGAGGGATGTAAGGGATATAAATATTTTATGCTAACTAAGGCTAAGGGATATGCGATACTTTATGACCAGATAATATACGCTGAATTTTTTGAAGGGAAGACAGAGGATGTAATAGATGAGATAATACACAACACTAAACTTTAAATTACATCCTTTTACTATTTTATAGCAACTACGCCGCGGTGGTTTAGCCCGGTCAAGCGCAGGCACCGAAAGAATGCGGGCCTCTCGAGCCCGTGACCCGGGTTCAAATCCCGGCCGCGGCACTCTCATTAATTATTATTTTACTTGATTATAGTTAATAAAAATATATATGAATTCCCAACAAATTCTATTTAATGGCGAATTTATTGCTAATGAAGGTAACATAATCGTGAATTAACGCGCAGCAGGAGTTGCAACGGTTATGAGGACTAAGTTTTTTAAAAAGTATAGTAGTTTCCTGAAAATGACGTATAATATATATCACGTTTAATTTTTCCAATGTAACATTTAAGGCGAATTTATATTAAACACGCTTGAAGTACTTATGATTATTTAAATCTCCTTGAGGAGAATCAATGTTAGTATTTAAGGAATTTGAGGTAAATTTATGCAAAGTACTAATAGCAGTTTGTGAGATTGCTTATATACCCTATGGGGACGATACCCTAAGGGTTAGTAAGATTGATGGTGATGCGAGCCCCGTATCGTTGGGCTCGAAGAGTCCTATGTCTCGTCACCAATGCTAAGACCCTACACTTAACCATGAAATGGAATGAAAGTGTAGTGACAAACGGGATAAAAGGTCTAACAAGTTCTGATTTAATACTAGTTATTCCAGCGAACAAGGGAGTTGGTCAGCAGTATCTTTTGTCCAATTTCTAATAACGAGAATGAAGTTATAAAAAGTAGATTATTGAGATTGGATAAGGATAAGTAAAATCAGAAATTATAGTGCACCAGAGTTTGTTTGTAAATATCTTGTTGAATACTAAGATGTTTATAGTAATTTTGAAGAGCAATTTAATCAGGTTGTTGAGTGTATAATAAACGAGAGTTATCATTATCGTTCTTAATTTTTTATTGAATAGCACCTAATATTAATTTAACTTATTATTATTATTTAGAAAATTTTATGGGCCCGCTGGGATTTGAACCCAGGACCTCCGCCTCGTAAGGGCGGCGTCCTAACCAGGCTAGACGACGGGCCCACTAGTTATTTGATTACTAAGATATTTTACTTTAAAAGTTTTCCTTTAGGCTACTCTTAGGCTATCCAGTATTGCTGGAGTGTATATAAAAGGCTTATACCCCAATCTATCATCTCTTATATAGTTAGCAAATGCCCTTATTGCTGATGCTTCTCCGTGATTTAATATTATATTTTTAGGCTTTGGTTCAATGTTTCTGAGGAAGTTAAACAATTGCCTTCTATCAGAGTGTCCAGAAAATCCTTCAACTGCTTCTACTTCCATATTAATTTGTATTGACTCTACTCTTCCATCCCTATCTAGAATTTGTACTTCTTTTGCACCATCTCTCACTTTTCTACCTAATGTGCCCTCTGCTTGATAGCTTACAAATATTATTGCATTTTTAGGATCTGGCGCCATGGTCTTGAAGAACTCAACAGCTGGGCCTCCGTTTAACATTCCGGAAGTCGCTAAAATTATGGAAGGTTCCCCTTTTGCTATGTCCTCTTTATATCCTTCAATTCTCTTAAAGTATTCTGAGGTAAACGGATTTTCATCCTTGTATAGTATTTCCTCTCTTACTTCTCTTCCTAACCATTCTGGATATGCATTATGAATAGCTGTAACTTCATCAACTAATCCCGTCACATAAACTGGCACTTCTGGAATTAGCTTCTTTTTCATGAAATCGTTTATTATAAGCATAATTTCTTGTCCTCTTCCTACAGCTAGTACTGGAATTAATACTTTTCCTCCTCTATTAAGCGTTTTATTTATAATCTCTAACAACTCTAATTCTGATTCTTCTCTATTTGGTTGATCTTGTGCTCCATAAGTGGTTTCCATAATTAATGTGTCAACTCTCGGAAATTCCGTGTTTGCTTTATCAAGCAATTTGGTTTTCGCATATTTGAAATCGCCAGTATAGACTATATTATGTTTTCCATCACCAATATGTAAATGAGCCATTGCAGATCCCAATATATGACCAGCATTATAGAATGTTAATCTTATGTCTGGAGCAATATCAGTAACCTCTCCATAATCTAACGTTATTGTATGTAATAACTCCTTTCTTACTTCTTTAGCGGAGTAAGGTATGGGTTTACCTTCTTTTTCTGCGACATCAAGAGAATCTAATTGCATTAGTGCCATTATATCCCTTGTTGGTACAGTAGTATATACTGGTCCCTCATATCCATATTTAAAGAGAAATGGAACCATTCCGCAATGATCTAAATGGGCATGTGTAATAACTACAGCATCTAATTCCTCTATTTTTAATTGGTCAATATCAAGTCTAGGAAATAATTTCTCTCCAAACATATTTGCACTGGGATTAAGTCCTACATCTAATAATACTTTACTTTCCGGAGTTTCCACTAGTACTGCAGATCGCCCAACTTCTAGAAAGCCTCCTAATGCCGTAATTCTCACGTACTTATCTTGAAATACTGTCTCTCTATGTATCCTTTCTCCAAAAACCTTTAGTATTTTAGCCCTATATTCAGTCTCATTGTAGATGTGCTCTAAAATACTATCGTACGTCCTAGACTTTATTGGTGGTTCTCTGACTATTTCCGCTTTCCAAAAGGTTTCTGCAAATATTCTTTGTTGTAATGAACCACCTTTTCCTATTACTAATCCTGGTTTCTTAGCTTTTATTAATACTTCACCTAAGTCATCATCGAATTTTATATCCACAATTTCAGCTTCCGTAGGTACAATGTTCTTTATTATTTCGACAGCTTCATTCTTATCTTTCCTAACTGAAGGGTCAGCCTTTATTATTATTCTCTTTTTAATATCCTTAGCGATCTTCTTTATTACTTCTCCCTTTTCTGTTACCATTGTCGGCTTTTTTACATATACAGCTATTGTAGGTCCTTCATATTCAATTCTGGTTATTCCCAAATCTTTTAGTTCAGAGTATATTAACGATATTGTATTAATCCTACTTTGAGATGCCAATTTATTCACCAACTTTAAGAAATAGCTACAACTGAACTTATCTATGCTAATTTTTAATATTTAAATCTTCTCCTTTTATATGTGAATGTAAAAGAACACGTGATCAGTTTACCTAGAAGGGTTTTCGTAGGGCATAATATAATATATGACATTTCCGTCTACTTCTCACAACTAGGCATAGCTCCTCCATTTCTAGTGGTTACTGGAACAAAATATACTAAGAAAATAGCCGATAAAGTTATAGAAAATCTTCCAAAAGATGCTAAATACGAGGTAATTGAAATAGATACTGCTACTTTAGACGATGTATATAAGGTAGAGGAGGTTATTAAGAAAGTTAATCCTAACGTATTGTTAGGAATAGGTGGAGGGAAAGTCATAGACGTTACAAAATATGCAGCATTTAGAAATAACCTAGAATTCGTCAGTATACCTACCTCTCCTTCACACGATGGAATCACGTCGCCATTTGCTTCAATAAAAGGATTGCAAAAACCAGTTTCGGTAAAGGCAAAAGAACCATTAGCCATTATTGCAGACATAGAAATACTAAGCCTATCCCCAAGAAGATTAATCAATGCAGGAATAGGGGATACGATTGGGAAAATAATAGCAGTGAGAGATTGGAAGTTAGCTGCTAAGCTAAGAGGAGAATATTACGGTGATTATACAGCGTCTTTAGCGTTAATGTCAGCAAAACACGCATTTCAATGTACTAAGATAATAAATAAGGACATAAAGTACGGTGTAAGAATGTTAATGGAAGCATTAATAAGTAGCGGAGTAGCAATGGGAATGGCAGGAAGCACCAGACCGGCAAGTGGCTCTGAACATCTCTTTGCTCATGCAGTTGAGTTATTACATCCTGAGGGGATTTTGCATGGCGAACTAGTTGGTTTAGGGACAATTATTATGGCCTACTTACATGGTATAAATTGGAAAATAATAAGAAAGAGGCTTAAAAAAATAGGATTCCCAGTAAAAGCTAAAGATTTAGGTCTTTCTGATGAGGAAGTAATAAAAGCCTTAACCATAGCTCATACTATAAGACCAGAGAGGTATACAATCTTAGGGGATAGGGGTTTAACCTGGAGTTCTGCAGAAAAAATAGCAAGAATAACAAAAATTATAGATTAAGAGGAAGAGAAAGTACTTTTATTATATTGTTGTAAAATCTCCACAGTATAATCTGATAAAACATAGTTTATTATCTCATAAGCTAAAGAGTAAACATTAATCTGTAAATCCTCTACTAAGTAAAGATCCTTTGGTATAGTAATTTTAACACTCTTCTTTCCATCATCTAACTCAACGTTAAAACCATTTGCATATTTTGAGGAAAATCTACGCTCTATCAAAGCCATAATCTTATCCTTAGCGTTATCAAGAACCTTAACGACCTTAACATTGTAAACTAAAGTTCTTCCAGCCAACGGATGATTTAGATCTAAGACCACCCTACCTCCACTTACACTCCTTATTACTGCAAGGCTACCATCACTTAACCTTAACACTCTGTTTGGAACTGCTGTTATACCTTGCCTTCTTAGTTCTCCCAGAGGTACAATCTTAATTTTACTGTTATCTCTCTCTCCATATGCCTTTTCCGGCGGGATTTCTATTGTTTTCTCTTCGTTTAAATTAAAATTATATAAAGCCTCTTCTAATCCCTTAATTAATCTATTTTCACCTAAAATTACAAGTCTAGGACCATAGTTTCTAGTCTCGTCGTAAATATTAGCCTTTTTTGCCTCCTCTTCATTAGTTGTATCAACAATTTCTCCAGTATCCTTGATTTTTGCAGTATATTCTATATAAATAAAGTCGTTATTCTTAAACATTATCCAGCCCTAAAAATACATTCTGAGTTAGTTTTTAAAACTACTGAAAAACAACCAGCAAAATGTCTCTACAAGGCAGAGGCCCTTAAGATAAGTAAATAGTGTTAGAAGATCATTTAAACTCTTAAACATCCTTAGAAAAGTTAAAGAATTCCTTTCATGATGTTATAGAATAATACATTCATAGAGTTAGAAAATATAACATATTTTAAAAAGTAGCCGACAATATCTTAGAGTTACTGTCAAGACATATTAACGTTTTCCATGTACAAGACGACAATAAAACTTATAATTGATAACTTAAATAAGTCTAATTAGACCCGCCGTAGCTCAGCCCGGTTTAGAGCGCCCGGCTGTAGATAGGGGACAGTAACCGGGTGGCCCGGGGTTCAAGTCCCCGCGGCGGGACTTCTTTACCCAATAATTTTTAAATCCAGATCAAGATGATTTTGATAGGTGAATTTTTTGGCAGAAACAGCGCATAAGGTGTTGGCAGAGTCATTAAATAACTTAGTATTAGTTAAACTAAAGGGAAATAAGGAAGTAAGAGGTACACTAAGGAGCTACGATCAACATATGAATTTAGTCCTATCAGATTCAGAAGAGATACAAAGTGATGGTAGCGGTAAAAAGTTAGGAACCATAGTAATAAGAGGAGATAACGTAATTCTAATTTCTCCTCTACAAACTTCTTAACATTAGGTGAGCTAAAGTGAAAGGTACACCATCATTTGGAAAAATGAATAAATCTCATACTCATATAAGGTGTAGGAGATGCGGTAGGAATGCTTATAACGTAAGTAAGCATTACTGTGCAGCGTGTGGATTTGGAAGAACGAAGAAGATAAGAAGATACAGTTGGCAAAATAAAAAGGTCAATGGGGTCAGAATAAGATAATGTTTGGTTGGCATTGGCTTATAGAATGGCAAACGCCATATGAGTTTCACGGTCACTTAATAGAAAAAGTATTTGCTGAAGAGAAGACTCCATATCAGCATGTTACATTAGTCGAATTCACTAGGTTTGGAAAAGGACTTATAATAGATGGAAAAGTGCAATCAACTCTTTACGATGAATACATTTATCATGAATTGTTGGTTCATCCCTTATTACTATCATTACCAAAACCTCCTAAGAACGTGTTAATATTAGGCGGTGGAGAGGGTGCAACGCTTAGGGAAGTTCTTAAGCATAAGTCTGTAGAAAAAGCAGTGATGGTTGATATAGACGAGAAGGTTATAGAGTTTGCTAAAAAGTATTTATATGAATGGCATCAGGGAGCTTTTGAGGATAAGAGGACTAGTCTAGTAATTGCTGATGGTTTAAAGTTTATAAAAGAAACAAAAGAGAAATATGACGCAATAATTCTAGACCTAACAGATCCAATCAAGGATTCCACATCATATATGCTTTACACTAAGGAGTTCTACGAGAAATTGAAAGGTATATTAAATCAAGGAGGTGGTATAGTGACACAAGCTACATCTCCATCATTTTCCATAGAAGTATATATAACAATTTACAATACTATAAAGGAGGTATTTAAGGAAGCGTCAGCTTCATACACCTATATGGCATCCTTTGATGGATTATGGGGATTCGTTTATGGGGGAGTAAGGCCAGACTTACTTTCAGAGGATGAAGTAAATTCGAAAATAAAGGAACGTATTAATGGACAGCTAAGGTTCTATGATGGCTATTCTCATAAGATTTCATTTAGTTTACCTAAGAATATAAAAAGTGAATTCCAGAAGATAACCAAAGTATCCACCGAGAAAGATCCGATTTACGTTCCTGCGTAATTTTTTAATTTTTAACTATACTTATATTTAATTGCCGGGGTGCCCGAGCGGTCAAGGGGGTAGGCTCGAGACCTTTTCCAGCGTTACTGCGAGGGACCTACTGCCTCTCTGAGGCACACGGGTTCGAATCCCGTCCCCGGCGTATATCAACTCCTATAGAGTTTTCTATGCATAACATTAAGGGTACCAGTACATCATCTACCTCATTTTCGCAATCCTATTTTCATTTAAAGGGATCTCATTATATTTAGTACTTCCTAGAAATATTAAAGACATTAAACATAAGGTTAAACTATGAAAAAGATTACGAATCAAGGTTTGTAAATCTCATTAACTCTTCTCGGGTTTAAAATAGGGTTATGGCTAGGATTTGAATCTCCAATACCGTTTCAGTATATTCCAATTGATAAAGCTTTACGTCTAAGAAGTCACCCTTTGAGAACTTCTCCAACCTCTCCTCACTTATATTCTCATCGTCTGTAACGAGGAAGAGTGCCTCTTCAATCTGTTCTCTTGTTTTAGGGTGTTGTCACGCTTTAACCCGAAGATTTTCCTTCATTTCTCGGTGCGACCATTTTCCCCAGATGAGGGGAGTATTACTCTCCCCAGCTAATTAACCTATATGGCGATTTAGCTCCTAGTGAGGAACAAGATTTCGGAGTACTAGACTATCTTCTTAGCTAAGACGTATAGGAAGAGATGAAAAATAGGGACCACGTTCCCTTAAGAGCTTTAGGACAAGGACCATAACTTGTAACGTGGGAAGAGTTAGTTCTCACCCTCATCTCCTACTTCATAGTCAACTCTTGGTCATTCTCTTATCTCTTCGGAGGATCAAATTGTATGGAGTTCATAGACGAAATGACCAGCTTTTCTCGAATAAGACGAGGGAAGATACAATTTCCCCAACACTTTCCAATCTCACTTGAACTCCCCTAGCTCACTTACTTACTTCATTGGCTCATTCTTGCTTTCCCTTCATCTTTTTGTGTAATAAATTCTATATTTTTCCTCCCGTTTGACTAGGGAAAGCATTATTTTTCTCTTATTCTTGGAAAATATAATGTCTTCTGATTTAAATAAAATCAACTAGCTTTATTTTAGTATTTTCTAGTTTATCTCGATATACAAGAAATTCCTATGCTGATGTCTTATAATGTAGTTCTTGAGAGGTATATAAGTAATTTTTTAGAAAAGAACAAGTAAGACTCAACTTTGGTTAATAACGTTTAATAAATGTTTGTAGAAAAGAAAAGAAGGAGTTACATTTATTAAAATTCACCTTAATTTAAATGGTTTTAGGAGTTTAAAAAAAAACAAAAGTATGAAGAAAAAAGAATAGTGAGAAAAGATGAGAACCAATAAAGTAGAAGAAAAATCTTACAAAGATGTATTACTATCAATTGTTGCCTTAGTATTATTAGCTATAACTCCATTAGCAATGCAAGGATGGGCGGTTTTAGTAGCATTTGGGATAAGTTGGGCAGTTGCAGGCGGTGCATCTGCTGCCACACTTTTTTCGGCAGCTGGAGTATTTGGTGGGTTAGCGGGAGCAGTATTTGATGGTAGTATTACACCGCATAACGATGATTTAAACATTTTATCTTTGGTGTTGAGTGGTGTAGGAGTAGCACTTTTAGCTATTTGCATACGATTTTGTTGAGGAGATAGGAGTATGAAGGGAAGTAAGAGGCATATAAGTTATGTAATTTTTTTGGTTTTATCTTATCTTTTGTTTTTAATATCCTATTTACCTCATATAGTATGGAAACAATATTCCTATATATCGATAATTTTCGTTTACGCAGGTACTGTAGCATTAGGATTAGCAATTGGATTATTTCTCTACTCGATAATCGCAATCTTTAGGGAAAAGAATACTGAAGCTAGATTACAAATATCAAAAAATCCCCTTAACTCCTCACAGTCTAACACTAAATCTCTACTTCCTTTAATGAGACTACTTATGTTAGAATCCTTTTCTATCTCTACGACAGTTCCTATTATCGCACTGCTAGTTTTCTTATACTTTATAAAAGTACTGCACGTAACCACGATTACCCTCATGGATATGGCTATTTTAATTACGCTTACTTTCTTTTTTGAAACCTTAATAGCAACTATACTGTTTCCTAGAATTGGATTGTATAAGGGTATGAGAGCAGGGGAGATTAAAATTATAGAATTACCAAATGTTGCTGGTGGTATTACGAGTGAAGTCCTTACATTGTCTCGTAACTCATTCTTCAAAACTATTATCTTCGTTGGTGAAGGAAACCCAAATTCCTCTATCGAGACTGTAAAGACCCATGAATTAGGTCATGCTAGAGAGCATCATGGTATCTTTCTTGAGTTAATATTATTGTTCCTTTTTTCTATGATATACGATTTGATTTGGTTTATAGTGTATAATGTATTCTTTTTTCAAAATATTATTCACATTAGTCTAGCTCTTATCATTAAGATGGTGCTTATTACAATTAGCATATCCATTATAGTTCTTCTCTTACATCGAGTTTTGGAATCTAGGGCTGATGCTTTTACTTTCAGAAATATAGGTGAAAGAGCATATAATGATCTGATCAATACGCTCCAAGCAATGTATGGAGTAACGTCTACTGAAGATGCACCATTATGGAGTAGGCTTACTCATACTTCGTCTAGGAGTGCTCTGAAGACAGGAGATGCTCTCTCTTCATTAAACATTTGGGAGTTTCCCGTGGTTTTGTCCTTAATTGAATCTACCATATTAATGATTCCGTTTACTTCTTCTAAGGTAATAGGATTTTTGTTCCCGTTATCCTACGTAGGCTTTCTAGTTATAACATTCTTGTTAGGGACTATCTTCTTCCCAATATTGAAAGGATACTATGGGAAAACGACAAAAGGGGGAAGGAACTTCTCGTTTCTCTTGGCTGGAATTTATGTATTCATGAGTGAATGTGAATTATTAAGTTTTCCTAACATGTACCTAGTAATCCTTCAGTTCGTCCTTTGGGCAATATTTGCATTCTTAGTCATCAAAGTCTTCATAAAAAGTAAGCCTATTAAGGTGTTCTTGATCACGTTGTTTACATACTTAGGTATTAACGCTTTGGTTGGTACTATTTGGATCGTTCTCCATCACGGTGTTTAAGATGGTAGATAAAGTTGGCTGGAGGAAGATTCTGGGCATATATTTCGTCTTCTGGCTCGGACTTTTTGGTGGCGCCATATGGGATTATTTCTCAAGTTTTTAAAGCCGGAGTCCCGCGTGAACTCCCCATACCCAACTACTGGCTTTTCTTGAAGATAATAGTGGTTAACTTCACGTTTTCCATTATTATCTTCTTACTAGGTCATGATGTGATAATTCAGAGAATAGTGATTATTTTAGTTATATCTTTTGTTGTAGGTAGAATAGAATTTGCTACTGGTTTGCTTATAGGGTTAATTGGTACTCTTCCCCATGAAATCCTTGAACTCTTAGCATTTAGTTTCATGCTTATGCTGGACAAAATTATAGATCTACCAACAGCTCTTGCTTAAAGTTATTGATAGTTGGACTATTAATGATCGTATATACAGCTTTCATAGAATCGTCGCTTACAATTTATATTCTTCAACATTTCTATGGAGTTCTAAGTTCCTGGTCATGAATCAGTTTCCATTTAGTAGTTTCCTGAAAATGACGTCAATTTGAAATACCTTAAAAACTTTTTAGGATGATAATACCAAGACTAAACAATGAAAATAACGAGTCTCTTCAACAGGGGATTTGCAAAGGTAAGGAAGTACCTAGAGAAAGTGAAGAAGACGCTAGGCAGTAAATCCCTAGTGAAGTTACTGGGTGCATCTCTGATCGAGGATGGATCAATGAGGGCCAAGTGCACCACGGCTGGAATTGACTACGAATACGCCTTGAGGAAGTTAGAGGAGGTCGCTAAGGTCGATCTAATCGAAGTAGTGAAGGAATTAGTAGGGGAACACAAGGTCCAGCTCTCAATAGACGACACACTAAACGAGAAATACTACGCTGAAGCCGCGTGGGTCTCAGCTCACATGACCCAATTCTTCTACTCCAGGAAGGATAAAACCTACATCCCAGCACACCAAATCCTTGTAGCCACAATAAGGGACTTGGAAACCAACGAGGTCTACTTGATCCACCTCGAGATCTACCTACCACAAAAAGTCGTGAATATCTTGAAACAAGAAGGGAAGCCAGTCCAGTTCAGAACGAAGATCGAAATCGCAATTGAGCTGATAGAGAAAGTGAGGAGGAGGCTTAACGTTAGTTCAATAGCGTTCGATTCGTGGTACGTGAACAGGAGAACTCTTCTGCCCGGTGTTGTTTCGGAACTTAAGGCGAGCGCGCGGGTTACCGAGGGAGGTAGATCCGTGCCGGTCGCCGAGTTCCCCGAGGGAGAGTTCTCCGTCACGTACCTCGGCGTTC
Organism: Sulfolobus sp. E5-1-F; assembly: GCF_009601705.1. Taxonomy (NCBI): domain Archaea; kingdom Thermoproteati; phylum Thermoproteota; class Thermoprotei; order Sulfolobales; family Sulfolobaceae; genus Saccharolobus; species Saccharolobus sp. E5-1-F. The sequence goes on from NZ_CP045687.1 coordinate 1,561,929, forward strand.
CTATTAAATTAATTGTAGTTAATAATTATAAAGGTTGCGGGAGGAGGTACTTCTTCACGACCGACCTAACCATGACCTCTGAGGAGGTAATAACGACTTGGGAGAATAGGTGGGATGTTGAAACTGTGATAAGGGATTTGAAGGTCCTAGGCCTTAGGAGCAGTTCGTTCAAGAGCGTAGTCAAGATCCTCGGATACATGAAGCTTGTTGGACTAGTCGTGAACTTCCTCCACATCTTGAAGTATGAGCTCGGTTCCCACCTTGGTGTAAAGGCTCTCTCAAGGTACTTGAAAAACGTTTATGGATACTTCCTTGACTATAAGAAACTATTCAGACTACGATAAAATCTATAAAGTACTATCCATTCATTAAATCTACTAAATTTTCCTTCTAGTAAAATACAAGTTCACCGTATTTTTCGTGCTATCACAGAATTTTTGCCGTCTTCTTTCAATTTAATGCTCTTTAACGACAAAATTAACATCTGTCAACTACCTTTAAATCTGTTTTCGTAATCATAATACTATGCGTAAAAATAGCTAAAGATGAGATTTGTTATAAACATCACTATAGTAGTTTCCTGAAAATGACGTATAATATATATCACGTTTAATTTTTCCAATGTAACATTTAAGGCGAATTTACACTATATACACTTGATGTATTTACGATTATTTAAATCTTCTTGAAGAGAATCTATGTTAGTATTTAAGGTTTAAGGGATTTGATGTAAATTTACGTAAAGTACTATCACTACATAATTTCACGATAGATTTAAGGTTGATATTACGTCCATAAATTAGAAACGGTGAACAATGCAATAAAGAAAACTTACCTCGGATCTTTAACTAAAGTTGTAGAATAGAAGTTTACACAAAATTGAAAGAAAGTGGGATTATGTCATTATGGGCCCGAGGGGATTTGAACCCCTGACCACTCGGTTATGAGCCGAGCGCTCTACCGAGCTAAGCTACGGGCCCACATATACAATAACTGAAAAACTGTTTTTAAGACTTGCGTTTAAACCTTTAGGTACCTGATTTCCACTGCTCTAAGTACTCTTTTTGCTCCTCTGATAACTCGTCAATTTGAATACCCATGGATCTCAACTTTATTCTAGCTACTTCATAATCTAACTCGATTGGCATATTGTACACTTTCTTCTCTAATTTCCCTCTATTCTTAACTAGGTGTTCTACAGCTAAAGCTTGATTAGCAAAGCTCATATCCATTACCTCGCTAGGATGACCCTCTGCAGCAGCTAAATTTACTAACCTACCGTCTGCTAGCAAGTAAACTCTCTTACCGTTAGGTAAAGTATATTCGTCAACATAAGGCCTTATATTTCTCACCTTAACTGCAGTCTCCTTTAATCCTTTTACATCCACCTCTACGTTAAAGTGCCCTGCATTAGATAATATTGCGCCATCTTTCATGTTGAGTATATGTTCTACTCTAATAACTCTTGTATTTCCGGTAGCTGTTACAAATATATCTCCAATCTTTGAGGCCTCTGCTATGGGCAAAACATCAAAGCCATCCATTACTGCTTCAAGTGCCCTTATTGGGTCAACCTCAGTGACTATTACTCTAGCACCCAGACCTCTTAGCCTATTGGCTATTCCCCTACCTACCCATCCGTATCCAGCTACAACCGCGATTTTGCCAGCAATTAAGACGTTCGTAGCCCTGAGTATTCCATCTATCGCACTTTGCCCAGTTCCATATCTGTTATCGAAGAGGTACTTGGTATATGCGTTATTTACTGCGATGACAGGATACCTAAGGATACCGTCTTTCTCCATTGCCTTAAGTCTGATGACGCCAGTTGTTGTTTCTTCAGTTCCGCCATAAATATCAAGTTTAGAACTTACCTTTTCATGAATGTAAGCGTGCAAATCAGCACCATCATCCATTATAATATGCGGTTCGTGAATCTTTACAATACTTTCAATATTAGAATAGTAGTCAGCTTCATTTTCCCCTTTCCACGCAAATACGGAAATTCCTTCTTCTACTAAAGCTGCCGCTACATCATCTTGCGTCGAAAGAGGATTACTGCCGGCTAAAGCAACGTTTGCCCCACCTACTTTAAGAGTCTTAACTAATACAGCTGTTTCCTTAGTGACGTGGAGTACTGCAGATATATTAACGTCTTTTAGTGGTTTTTGCGACTCAAATCTCTTCCTTATTTCTATTAATGTTGGCATGTGTCTTTCTGCCCATTCTATTTGCTTTTTCCCCTCACTTGCGAGAGAAAGGTCTTTTATTCTGTAGCTCATCGTAAGTTTTTTATCGAAAGAACATAAAAAGCTTAGGATTTTTCTTTGTTTACCTAAGTATACAAATTATATCACTGCGGGGGGCGGGATTTGAACCCGCGAAGGCCTTCGCCAGTAGGGCCTGAGCCTACCCCCTTTGACCTAGCTCGGGCACCCCCGCATGTTAAATAAAGTGGAAGTTTTTGCTAATAAATTATTACCATTATTCCGCAAAAAGATTTAGTGAAAACAAAGGATATGCCTTTGCTTGGAAACTTATTTTAGGGATCTCAGTTATTAGTACGAGTATATATCAATTGTCAATTATTATGAGAAAGTATTTAAACATCAATTTATTAAATTCCATATAGTAATAGGAACTGTGGCTGGAATATCTCTAAGTTCAATCTTGGGTGTAATCGGTGAAATTATTGGGTCAATAAGTGCTTCATTTGATGTAGCACAGTAACAATGTGAGGTGATATTACTAAAAAACTACTATATGTATCATACAAGTAATAATAAAGTAATGATGAGATTTATCCAGCTATAGGTGTCGCCGAAAGAATCTCATCTACTGAGTATCAGGTAGTTCAAGAGCATATGAGTTGAAAACTGAGATTTTTAGACAAACATTTTGATTAGAACTGAGGGCATTGGATAGTTCTACTACGTTGGCGGAATTTTACCAACATGGATAGGTGACAGTAATGTAGCAGTATATTAAGGTGATGCATTATTTAGGGGTTTAGTGAAATTATACTCAAAGGCTTGGGATACCTTTCTAAGCAATGGAGGAATTGGAATTATATGATTACGAAGAATATCAACGCTTACTGAGTGGTATAATCCAGCAAGGTTTAAGTCATGCCATGGAGTATTAGGTACAATTTTGGATTACATAACTAAAATTAGGAGGTTCTTCATTAATTGTAATTTCAAGTCTAGCACAAGAAATAACGCTTTCTCTTCCTAGTAGTCTACAGCAGTTAGTCTATCTTGGTAGTGGTGGCAATTAGTATGTGACAAAGAATATTATAGGAAGTTCATTAGGTGGAGAAAAATTTGACTTACTTCGTAATATTTTCGATTCGATATTCTTTCATTTATCTAGCTTTATTAGAGCAAGTAGTAAACGCGTTAGGTTTATCCGATTATCCAGCAACTACAGTTAATGGCCCAATAGATTTATTTTTAGATAATTGTAATCAGAATTCCAAACGACTATTGTGACCTGATTGCATTAGGAACCGAGTTTCGACCATTTATACGTGATTTTCAATTTAACGATATTGATGCTCCAATATTTGGTAGATTATTCTACGCTTCTTATTGCTTAGAATTTGGATTAGTGGGAGTCAAGTCTTTCTTTACAGAACTGTTAATATTAATAATCTTCAAGTTCAATTGATTGTCTTGGATGTTGTTAAGCCTCCTATTTTACTGAAGTTAGTCCTATCAATTAAGCTAAGGAGTTGAATATAAGTGAGGGGTTTAATATACTATTAGATGCCTTTAAGATGGTGAAAAAGGCTATTACTGAGCTTTCTACGATTTTTCCCATTGGCTACTGCAGAGTTAGGTGATTGGTCTGAAGTATCTTACGAAGAAGGATACAAGTAAGCTGAGCGAAGGGCTAAGGAAATACAAAACATGTATAATGAGGTGATATCTACAATATATAATGTATCGAGATTTATCCGGGTTTAACTAGGAATTGGAAGGCAATGTATGAGCAAATGGTAAGTAACTATCTAAATAACATTTTACAAATTGCGAATCAGGATTGGAGTCTCAACGACCTAAAAGGGTTATTTGTTAAAGGGAGCTGCAAATTATTTATCATATAATTATGGGGTTTCATGTTAAATTTTTGTACAGCTTCTTTTTCAGAAGATATAAGCAAAAGGAATTATTATGCGGGGGACGGGATTCGAACCCGTGCAGGCCTTCGCCAGCGGATCTCTTACTTGGGGGTCTTAAGTCCGCCCCCTTTGACCAGGCTCGGGCACCCCCGCAATCTATTATACTGAGTTCACTTTTACCTTATATGTTTTTCCAACAAAAATCTTAATTATGTGGCATGTAATGAGTAAGAGGGAATATTATGGTTAAACATTCGAGAGGTTATCGAACTAGATCAAGGAGTTTATTAAAAAAGAGTCCTAGAGAGAGGGGTGCAGTTCCATCTCTAAGTAGACTAATGGTTGAATATAAGGAAGGCGATAAGGTCGTAGTAAAGATAAACCCATCAATACATTCTGCTATGCCTCATAGGCGTTACCAGGGTAAAGTAGGGAAAATTATTGGAAAACGAGGTAGGGCATATTTAGTTTCAGTCACATTAGGTGATAAGGAAAAGGTAATTATTGTTAGGCCAGAACATTTGATCCCTTTTAGTACTGGTGGGTGATTAGTATTTGTCATCTGTCTACATTGTTGAAGAGCACTATATTCCTTACTCAGTTGCGAAGAAGTTATTAAGCGATGTAATTAAATCTGGAGGTTCATCTAATTTATTACAAAGGACTTATGATTATTTAAATAGCGTAGAGAAATGTGATGCTGAATCTGCGCAGAAGGTTGTTGAAGAGTTAAGCAGCATCATAAGTAGAGAAGATGTTAGGGCGATTTTAGCTAGTATCTGCCCTATTACACCCGATGAGGTAAGGAGTATTTTAGTAATGGATAGTAATAGGACATATACTTCTGAGGACATTCAAAAAATAATTGATATAATTAGGAAATACATTAAGAGTTGAGTTTTTACTTTTAGAATCTATTACTACTTAGGGAAGTAGAATTGCAAAGAAAAAGGGTAGTAAAGGAGCGAGTAGTGTATGTTTTAGATTATATGAGGGAAGGTAATCCATTAGATAAACATAAGTTTCATAGGGATAAGCCTCTTATTCAAGCTGTAGGTGAGGATTACTTCTTATTGCTTGAACTCACTCCTCTATCTTATAATTTGGATTTCTTTCCAGAGGATAAGATCGAATTGGATTCAAATTCCAGTGTTAAGGTTGATGCTCATATTTCTTATGAAGATCTTACATCGGTATCTAAGGATAATTTGCCTAAGATTTTGCATAAAATAGTTTCGGAGAAAGAAAAAGTCTTCGTGGAGATTTTTAACAAGGCTGAACCATTGACGTTGAAGCTTCATGCGTTGGAGTTATTGCCGAATATTGGTAAAAAGACTTTAAGACTAATTCTGGAGGAAAGAAGAAAGAAACCCTTTGAGAGTTTTAAAGACATAGAGTCGCGTATAGGAGTTAAGGATGTGGCTTCTATACTAGTAGAGAGGATAATAAAAGAGATGCAAGGTGGAGAAAAATACTATCTGTTTGTATATCCTCTTATATCAGATGAAAATAAAAGATTAGAGCAACAATTCATTTACGTGGGTTATATTGAAAAGCTAAAGTAAGGCTATCTCAAGTTTTTCTTATTGATAAGAGTTTTGTAGAAAAGTTTATTTCATATGTGGATAATAGAATTAGACCTATTTTAGAGATTGGATGCGGAAAAGGAAATATTACTAAGCTTTTGGAACCAGATATTTGTATTGAATTAGACGAGAAAATGATAGATTATTTGAAAAATTATAATCTTGTAATAGCAGATGCTAGATATTTGCCAGCATTAAGGGGTCAATTGGTTTCTTCTCTACCTTACCAGATAACTTCAGACTTTTTTAAAGAGGTAGTTAAACTTGACAATTTACGTAAGCTTACACTGATCTTGCAAAAGGACTTTGTGGATAAGATTCTTAATGACCCTACATATATCTCTTTTTTGCTTAATTATGTTTTTGATATACAGACTAAGGACGTAATTCCGCCAAGATGTTTTAGTCCTCGCCCAAAAGTCTACTCGATTATTACAGTTTTTAATAGGGTGAGAGAATATAATAAAGACGTTGATAACATAATTTCATGTATCAGTAGATATAGGAATAAAACTTTAAAAAAGGCTTCTAAGTTGTGTGGGTTTAGTTCGGAGAATAACTTAAAGGTGAGGGAATTTAAACCTTGGCAAGTGTTAGAATTATTGAATTCCGTGGGATTAAGTTATGTTTAAGTGATCAGACATATGAACCTTCTGACGATACCGATATTCTACTTGATCTAGTAAAGATAAGTAAAGGTGATAAGGTCTTAGATATGGGATCTGGTTCTGGAATTTTAGGAATATGGTCTCTAATAATGGGAGGAAAAGTTACGTTTATAGATATAAATCCATATGCGACTATATCTACGTTATGTTCCTTAAAAGTTAATAATTTATATAACAGTCCAAACTATTTTGGTGTTCTAAATTGCGATTTACTATCTTGTCTTAGAAAATATGATTTTGATGTAGCTATTTTTAACCCTCCCTATTTACCAGTTGAGGAGTATGATGAATGGATAGGGTATAGTTGGTCTGGTGGGAAGGATGGAAGTAAGATTCTTGTTGATTTTTTAAAAACTGTAAAAGCTAATAGAATTTATACTCTATATTCTTCTTTAAGTGATGAAGATAAGATATTATATGCTATTAATAATGGAAGATTCAAAATTTCACAGAAGTATGAGAAGGTTATTGGGTATGAGAGATTAATAGGATTAGAGTTGGTGAGGGAGAATGATAAGAGTAGTGTTAGTTGAACCTGAAGGTGAATATAATATTGGTTTTGTGGCTAGATTATGCAGAAACTTTTTGGTTGATGAACTATACATAGTTAATCCAAGGGCTAACATTTCTGAGGCTTTCAGGTTTTCCGCTGGTGGGAAAGATACTTTAGAGAAGGCTAAAGTTGTGAAAAACTTTGATGAGGCTATAAATGACGTTGATATTAAGATAGCTACTTCGAGTATAGCAGATAATAATGGAGATATTTTAAGGAAATCTATAAGACCGTGGGAACTATTGCCTTTAATTCAAGGTAAGAAAGTTGCATTAATTTTCGGCAGAGAAAGCGTTGGTCTAACTAGAGAAGAAATATTTAAATGTGATTTTCTTCTTTATATTCCTGCAAATCCCAGTTATCCTGTTCTTAATCTTTCCCATGCTGTTGGCATAGTATTATATGAAATTTGGAAAAATAGAGAATTACTGAATAATCCTCAGACTCCTACAATTTCTGATCAGTCAATAAAATTAATAGACAAATATACTGAAATTCTCTATAAATTGCTTAAAAGATCTGATGATGATTATAAGATGTATATAGCACTAAAACGTGCAATAATAAAGGGAGTAAAGGATGAGGAAGAGGCTAGGGTCATCATACACTTTTTGAGAAAACTTTATACCAGAATACTCCACAATGAAAAGGAGATGAATAATGTCAGCTAAAGGAGGGACAATCAAGGATAAGTGGAAAATGAAGAAATGGTATAGTATAATTACACCTAAAGTTTTTGGAGAGGTTTCCTTGGGTTCTACACCAGCTTACGATGTAACTCAAACCATAGGGAGAATAGTTGAGACAACTTTATATGATCTAACCGGCGATTTCAGCCAAGTTTACGTTCACTTATATTTTAAGATTGTAAGTAACGAAGGAGATAGATTGATTACGAGATTTGTTGGACATGAACTCTCAAGAGATTACTTAAGATCATTAATTAGGAGAAAGAGCTCTAAAATAAACAGTATATTTGATGTTACTACTAAGGATGGTTATGTAGTAAGGGTTAAGGGGTTAGTTCTAACTACATATAAATGTCATCAATCTCAAAAAACGGCGATTAGAAAAATAATTAATGAGACAGTATCTAAAAAAGCTAGTGAACTTACTTTTGATGATTTTACACAGGAGGTAATATTTGGAAGATTAGCTAATGAAATATTTGAAGCAACAAAGAAGATATACCCATTAAGGAAGGCTGAAATAGAAAAAACTAAAGTTCTAAAAGTACCAGAGAATTTAGGTAAACAAGTTGAAAGCAGTAGTGTTAGCAGCAGGTAAAGGAGAGAGATTAGAACCAATAACCCATACAAGACCTAAACCTTTTGTTCCTATTCTTGATACTCCTTTAATTTTAAGAAATATTCGAACAGTCAAGAAATATGTTAGTGATATTATAATTGTAATAAATTCTAGCCATAAAGAATACTTTAAAATGATAGAAGGTGTTAGTCTAGTTGAACAGACTGAAGGAAAAGGCACTGCAGCAGCCTTACGAGCAGCAGAGAAATATCTTGAGAGGAATGATGAATTTTTAGTTATTTATGGGGACCTTCTTTTTGAAGAAGAAGCAGTGAAGAAAATAGTGGACACTCAAGGAGAAGTGATTCTAGCTACAGAATCTAACGATCCTAAAAAATATGGCGTTATAGTTAAAGATTCAGAAAATAGACTAGTGAAAATAGTTGAAAAGCCTGAGAATCCTCCTTCAAAATTGATTAATGCAGGTATCTATAAGCTTACCTATGATATTTTCTCATATATGGATAAAATAAGTTTATCAAGTAGAGGTGAACTTGAGCTTACAGATGCTGTAAATCTCATCGGAAATAAGATGAAGGTGGTTACATATGATGGAATATGGTTAGATATAGGAAGGCCCTGGGATTTGATAGAGGCTAATAAGGTCCTTTTAGACAAAGAGAAGGATAAAAATCTAGGTGTGATCGAGGATAATGTTAGAATCAAAGGCAAGGTAATTATTGAAGATGGTGTTTTAATAAAATCTGGTACCTATATAGAGGGTCCAGTTTATATAGGTAAAAATTCTGTTATTGGACCTAATGCTTATATAAGGCCATATAGTGTGATAGGGAGTAACGTTAAGATCGGTGCGTTCAATGAGATAAAGGAAAGTGTAATAATGGAAAATACAAAGATACCGCATTTAAGTTATGTCGGCGATAGTGTAATCTGTGAGGATGTGAATTTTGGGGCAGGAACGATAACCGCTAATCTGCGATTTGATGAAAAGGAAGTTAAAGTGAATATAAAAAATGAAAGAGTAAGCAGTGGAAGAAAGAAATTAGGTGCAATAGTAGGCGCTCATGTAAGAACCGGGATTAACGTGTCCATATTGCCTGGAGTGAAGATTGGTGCATATGCTTGGATTTATCCAAGTGCTGTGGTAGATAGGGATGTTGAGAAAGGTGAGAAATTCATCCCATACTACTTAAGAAGGTCTAGCGGTAGTTGATACAATCTTTATTACATCATTATTCTGTAGTTGATAATTCTCTCCAACTCTCATTTTTCTCTTTACATCAATAGCATATAAGAAACCTTTTGCTAATTCGGTATGTATAGCATTAGCTAAATCTTTTGGAGTAGAACCTTTCTTTAAGAGTATTGCGTCCGGTAAAACGTTTCCATTTCTGTCAGTCAGTTTTTTCTCATCTTCTACTGGATACGTTACAATCATGTTTAATGCATCAAAGGTCGCAGTATTTATCGCTTCTTGTACCCCAGTACTTCCATATACTTGTAACACATTATTTCTAATATATTCTAGAGCGTTTTTTTGGTTCTCGTTTAATGGTTTAAGTATGGTAAAATTATTATCACCTGGAATGTAAGCTATTATACCAGCCTTTGCTGCTTTTCTTAGAGCCATTTCTGATGCTGCGCTAGTTGGAATAACCCACTTATATTTCTCTTTTAATCTTTTAATATTATTTCTAGCTTGTGGTAGATCGCTCTTGTTTGCAGCAATTATCATTGGTTTACTTATTGCTCGTAAAGTTTTAGCAAATGCTCTTAAATCTTGTTCTGTCCACTGCATTAGTTTTAGGTTTTCCAATTTTGTAATTTTTAGGGTTTCAATAATATGGGATCTATTTACAGATATTCCGGATAATTTACTTAGTAATGCATCTACTAGATCTTTTCCAGACAAATCTGTTGTTCTTGCGAATTTAGCCCAATCTTTACTAACAATGGAATAAAACCATTCATCAAGCTCATTTTCTATAAACTTTATATCCTCTTCTGGATCTCTAGATCCAGGTTCTACTGGGACACCTTCTTCATTTGTGGATCCGCTCGCGTCAATCACATGTATTAGTGCATCAGCTTGACGTAAATCATCCAAGAATTTATTTCCTAATCCTCTTCCTTCATGAGCGCCAGGTATTAATCCAGCTACATCTACTAGTTTTATTGGTATGAATCTGTAATCTTCAATACATATAGAATTTTTTGGATTACACTTCACATTGAATTCAGTATGAGCGCATTTTATTTTTACATATCCTATGCCTTCATTTGGATTTATAGTTACAAATGGTCTATTAGCTATTTCCACATCTTTTAGCGTTGCTGCTGCAAAAAACGTACTTTTACCCACATTGGTCTTTCCTATAATTCCAATGGTAATCATATGTTCTGATTTAGTGGACACATTTATTAATTAGATGCTTAGCATAGTATTTTGAGAATAGATGGCATTGTCAATGTATCACTACATAGAGAATACATGGAATTCAGAAGAGTGGAAAAAAAGCGTATTAAGGCAGAGACTTATTGAATGGAGAAAGGAGCCTTCGATAGTTAGGTTAGCTAAACCAACCAGGCTAAATAGGGCTAGAAGTTTAGGCTATAAGGCTAAGCAAGGATTTGTTATAGTGAGAGTGAGAGTTAGAAGGGGAGGTCTTAATAAGCCTAGACCAAATAAGGGAAGAAGACCAAAAAGGATGGGTGTTTATGGTTATGGTCCAGCTAAAGGATACAGATGGATAGCTGAGGAGAGGGCTGCAAGAAAATATCCCAATTTAGAGGTGCTTGGCAGTTATTATGTTGGAGAAGATGGTCTTTATAAGTATTATGAGATTGTCATGGTAGATCCTTCTCATGCAGTGATAAAGAGTGATCCTAAGTATAAGTGGCTTCAGGATCCTAGCAATAGGAATAGAGTGTTTAGAGGTTTAACGTCTGCTGGTAAGAAGGCTAGAGGATTAAGGAAATCTAGAGGGCTTAAAGGTACTGTGAAACATAAGTGGAGTAGGAAACAGAAAGAGAGAGAAGAGAAGAAGAGACATGAAGCAAGCAAGTATTATAGATTACAAGAATATGATAAAATACCAGGAAAGTGAGCATGAAAGTAAACCAAGCAATACTTTCAGTTTTTATTCATGAGACTGAGGATTACAATAAAATAGTAAATGTTATAGAGAGTTTTTTCTATCCTCTTATCTCTAACCCAAAGAAAAATATCACAACTGTTCAAGGTCATTATGGTAATAAAATAATCATATTGGAGTATAGATTTGAAAAAAAGAATGGAGAACAATTTTTTAAAATGGTACTAGATAAACTTGAAACTACAGAATTAATGCTCATCCTTACAACTATAGATTCCCATATGAATGGGAGTAAACTATATTTAAGATTCGATAAACAGTATTTGATTGCTGAGCGTAGGCTCGTTCTTAAGGATGGTGATGATGTGGTTAAATGTATGATTTCGTTTAATACTTCTTTGGAGAATATAAAGGAGGAGATAAAGAAACTTGTTAGTAGTAGAATCATGCATTCTAGACTCTAGGTTGTTTCCTTATGTCAAACGGTTAGGATATAACATGGTCTTTAGTGAAGACGGTGTAGTTGGTGTAAAAAGGGTCACTATAAAAGTTGAAAATGGAAATCAGTTGAAAAAGATGCTTAAGAAGCCATTCATTGATAGAGATGTGTTAGTCTTTGTAAAACCTCTTTCAATAGATGCCTTAAAGTATTCTATTATCAATAAGAGGGTTAACGCTGTGATATTAGCTGATGATAATATAAGGATATTTAAGAAAAGTATGCTAAACCTATTAAGATTTTATAACAAATTCGTTGAGGTCTCACTTAAATCTTCTAGCGGGTTATTATATAATGCTATAGTATTTGCCTATAAATGGATACCTAATATTATTTTCTCCTCATATGCGGGTGATTTTAATGAGATCTGGAGTCCAATCTCTAAAATAAGTTATTTGACCATATTGGGAGCTGATGAAGAGGAAGCTTATAAGTTTGTTATATTAAATCCCATGAAGTTGTTGAATGAACTCAATTCAGCTAATAATTGACATCATATTAATATTATGGCTCCTCATATTAACTGTATTTTATCTCAGAAAAAAGAGTTTAAACATTAATATTGTAAAAAATAAGAAAATAGTGAGAGCAAAAAGATATATAGTATTTTACGTTATTGCAGAATCTAAAGTAAAAGGTGATGAGTTAGAGAGAATTGTTCGTAACTCTTTGAAGGACCTATTAGGTAATGTATGGCTTAATATAGCAAATCCTAAAGTTGTTATATATAGAGAGGATACTCAAGAAGGTATTATATCTACTAATAGGATAGGCTATAAGGCAGTTTTAGCTAGTTTACCTTTTGCTAAGGAAATTAATGGTAACAAAATACTTATAGTTCCTAGGAGAACAACCGGAAGCTTAAAAAAGGCTAAAAAACTAATCGGATTAAAGTGATGAAGCCGCTCCAGACTGTATCGATGATGTTCTCTGCGACGAGCTGAACGATATTTTTAAAATTAGGGACTACTCACTATTTCATGAGTGAATAGTATATGGCGTTCGGACCAGCAGCTATGGGATATGATAGGGCAATAACCATATTCTCGCCCGACGGATCACTATATCAGGTAGACTATGCGTTTGAAGCTGTAAAAAAAGGATGGACAGCAATCGGTATTAAATCGAAATCAGGTGTAGTTATCGCTAGCGAGAAAAGAAAAGCTCAATCATTATTAGATGTAGATAGTATAGAGAAAGTATTTTTAATTGATGATCATGTAGGGTGCAGTTTTGCTGGGTTAGCCTCTGATGGTAGGGTTTTAATAGACTATGCGAGAAATATAGCACTACAACATAGGTTAATATATGATGAACCAGTTAGTATTGATTATCTAACAAAATCAGTTGCCGATGTTAAGCAAATGTACACGCAACATGGAGGAGTTAGACCATTTGGCGTTGCATTAGTAATTGCAGGGATAGATAAATCAGTTCCTAAGTTATATATGACTGAACCTAGTGGGCAATATATGCCGTATCAAGCCGTTGCAATAGGACAAGGTTATTATACAGCTACTGAGTTTTTAGAGAAGAATTATAAGGAGGATCTGAATATAGAAGATACTATACTTTTAGCTTTAAAGGCCTTATCGGCCACTCTTAAGCCTAATGAAAAGTTAACTCCAAATACTGTGGAAATAGGATATGCCTCAACCCAAACTGGACTATTTCTAAAAATGACCAATGAAGATAAGAATATGTACTTACAGAAGTTATAATAAGGTGGATTTTTTTTATGACGAAGGAGCGTGATTATGTAGTAGTTAAATATGAATCACATGGAGAGAGATTTGAGATATTAGCTAAGCCAAAAGAAGCATTAGCTTTTAGAAGTGGGAAGAGCGTAAGTCTTTCTGATGTAGTGGTTTCTGATACTATTTATAAGGACGTAAAGAAAGGTTTAAAAGCGTCTCCAGCGTCACTTAAAAAAGTTTTTGGCACTACAGATTTCGAGACGATTGTAAAAGAAATTTTACTTAAAGGTGAATTACCAGTAACTGCAGAACAAAGGAAAGAGATGCTAGAAACTAAGAGAAAGCAAATAATTGATTTTATTCATAGAAACGCAGTTGATCCCAAAACTAATTTGCCAATTCCGCCAACTAGAATAGAGATGGCAATGGAACAAGCTAGGATACAAATCGATTTAAATAAAGACGTGGAAGCGCAAGCTATGCAAATAGTAAAGGAGATTTCTAAAATAATTCCAATCAAAATTGCAAGAGCTTTACTTAGCATTAAAGTGCCATCAGAATATAGCTCTAAGGTTAGATCGCAATTACATAACTTAGGGGAGGTAAAAAAAGCTAATTGGTTAGAAGATGGTACGTTACTGGCTGAATTGGAAATACCAGCGGGCGCACAGCAAGAGGTTATAGATAAATTAAATAATCTGACAAAAGGAGAAGTTGAAGTTAAAGTATTGCAAGTGAGATAAGCATGAGTCAGTCTCAGAAAATTATTTTACAGCCAAGGTCAATAGTAGTACCTGGCGAGCTATTAGCTGAAGGCGAATTTCAGATTCCTTGGTCTCCCTATATATTAAAGATCAATAGTAAATATTACTCCACAGTTGTTGGACTTTTTGATGTAAAAGATACTCAGTTTGAAGTGATTCCTTTAGAAGGTTCGTTCTACTATCCTAAGGTCAACGATGTGGTAATAGGTTTGATAGAGGACGTTGAGATCTATGGTTGGGTGGTTGACATAAAAGCTCCTTATAAGGCATATTTACCAGCCTCAAATCTTTTAGGAAGGTCCGTTAATGTTGGAGAGGATTTAAGGAGATATTTAGACGTGGGCGACTATGTTATAGCTAGAATTGAAAATTTTGATAGGTCAATAGATCCCGTTTTATCAGTTAAAGGTAAGGACCTAGGTCGTGTCAATAATGGGATAGTAATTGATATAATGCCAGTTAAGGTTCCGCGTGTTATAGGAAAGAATAAAAGTATGTATGAGACCTTGACCTCAAAAAGTGGATGCAGCATGTTTGTTGCTAACAATGGTAGGATATGGGCTACTTGTCCTTCCCGCTTTTCTGAAGAAATTTTAATTGAGGCAATTAGGAAGATTGAAAATGAGTCACATATAAAAGGATTGACAGATAGAATAAAACAATTCATTGAGGAAAAATTAGGTGAGAGAAATGCTTCAAGTGGAGAGACCAAAACTAATCCTTGAAGGTGGAAAACGAACAGATGGTAGAAAGCCCGATGAATTAAGGAGTATAAAGATAGAATTAGGGGTGCTTAAAAACGCTGATGGTTCAGCAATTTTTGAGATGGGAAACACAAAGGCTATAGCAGCAGTTTACGGTCCGAAGGAAATGCATCCGAGGCACTTATCTCTTCCAGATAGAGCAGTATTAAGAGTTAGATACCATATGACACCATTTTCTACAGACGAGCGAAAGAATCCAGCACCTAGTAGAAGAGAAATTGAGCTTTCTAAGGTTATAAGAGAAGCTTTAGAATCAGCCGTTTTAGTGGAACTGTTTCCAAGAACTGCAATAGACGTTTTTACTGAAGTATTACAAGCAGACGCCGGATCCAGATTAGTTTCATTAATGGCTGCATCTTTAGCGTTAGCCGACGCTGGAATTCCCATGAGAGATCTAATAGCTGGGGTAGCAGTAGGGAAGGCTGATGGAGTAATAGTTCTAGATTTGAATGAACTCGAGGATATGTGGGGAGAAGCTGATATGCCGGTTGCAATGATGCCGTCTTTAAACCAAGTGAATCTATTCCAGTTAAATGGTAGTATGACACCGGAGGAATTTAGGCAAGCTTTTGATTTAGCTGTTAAGGGTATAAATATAATATATAATTTAGAGAGGGAGGCCCTAAAAAGCAAGTATGTAGAGTTTAAAGAAGAGGGTGTATAGAATTGTCTTCTACTCCATCAAATCAAAATATTATACCTATAATTAAGAAGGAAAGTATAGTAAGTCTTTTTGAGAAAGGTATTAGGCAAGATGGAAGAAAATTAACGGATTATAGACCTCTTTCAATAACCTTGGATTACGCAAAGAAGGCTGATGGTTCTGCGTTAGTAAAGTTAGGCACAACAATGGTATTGGCTGGGACAAAACTTGAAATAGATAAGCCTTATGAAGACACTCCTAATCAAGGAAACCTCATTGTCAATGTTGAACTCTTACCTTTAGCGTATGAAACCTTTGAACCTGGACCTCCGGATGAGAATGCTATTGAATTAGCTAGAGTAGTAGATAGAAGTTTAAGGGATTCTAAAGCATTAGATCTAACTAGGCTTGTAATAGAACCTGGTAAAAGTGTATGGACAGTATGGCTTGATGTTTACGTATTAGACTATGGCGGGAATGTATTGGACGCATGTACGTTGGCCTCAGTTGCAGCATTATATAATACTAAAGTGTATAGGGTGGAGCAAGATTCTAACGGATTTAGAGTCAATAAAAATGAAATTACTGGTAAATTACCATTGAATTATCCAGTAGTTACAGTATCTATAGCAAAAGTTGATAAATATTTAATAGTTGATCCAGATTTGGATGAAGAGTCAATAATGGACGCTAAGATTTCATTTTCTTACACTCCAGATCTAAGAATAGTGGGGATTCAAAAGAGTGGAAAGGGCAGTATGTCATTACAAGATATTGATCAAGCTGAGAATACAGCAAGATTAGCGGCTGTTAAGCTTTTAGAAGAACTTAAAAAGCAGTTAGGAATTTAATTATAGGCGACAATTATGGGGAAAGTCACTGGAATTGCAGGAAGATTCGGGGCTAGATATGGCTCTACTCTAAGGAAGAAGTGGAAAGAAATAATGGAAAAGAGGTATGAGGATCATCAATGCCCTTATTGTAAGACTACTGGTAAAGTTGTCAGATTAGCTTCCGGAATATGGTACTGTAAGAAATGTAGTTCTAAGTGGGCAGGTCTTGCATACACACCGTACTAGAATAGTTATAACTTCATCTAGAGACCCTAGTATTAGGACAAGAAATTTTTTAAATATTTTGGCTTTTCTATTACCTGATTCAGTTAAAATTACACGTGGTAAAAAAAGTAAGATAGAGATATTTAAAAGGGCTATTAATTTAGGAGCAATATATTTGTTATTCGTATTAGCTAAGAATGGGAATCCATTAAGAATAGTTGTTTATGATTTAGAGAGTTTTTCTATAAAATATCTTTTTAAATTAAGAGGTTTATCATTACCATCTGATTATAATATACCATTGCGTCAGATAAAAGGGCATAATACTATATGTATAGAATTAAACGGGTGTAATTTTCTGAGAGATTTTCTAGTCGATATGAATATCTACAATTTGTCGGATAATTGTGAAGTTGTTGTGAACTCAAAGCTAATCTCTAATAATATTTGTGAGCTTTTGTTCACGTTATCTACGAAAAACATTAAGTTTTTAAAGATGATATTAGAAGTGTGAAGATAGAGATTTCAATTTATGAAGAAAATTATAATAACAATAAATTGGAAGATATAATATATGAGTCAATAATAATTGAAAAGATAGATACTAAATATGTAAAAATTGAGAAATCACCTTTACAGATTAAGATAGATGCGCCATCAATTACAAGAGCTAGAGCTATAATGAACTCTTATATACTTTGGATCTATACAATTCTAAAGTCACTGGAAGAGGTGAAAAAAGTGGCCGAGAAATTACCTCCAGAAGTTCAAGCTCAACTAGCTAAATTTCAGCAGTTAAAAGATCAACTTGATAGATTACTATTGGAAAAGTCTACTATAGAAAATGAATTAAGGGAGATAAACAAAGTACTGGAAGAATTATCAGTTCTAAATGCGGATGCTATTATTTATAAAATTGTGGGGAATCTGTTGATTAAATCAGATAAGACATCAGTGGAAAAGGAGCTTAATGATAGGAAAGAATTATTGGAACTCCGATCAAGGACTTATCAGAAGCAAGAAAGTATTTTAAGAAAGCAGTTAGAAGACTTACAAGCTAAAATAAACGAGATGTTATCGAAGTATTATCCGCAAGGTGGCCAAACAGGTATAAAAGCTTAAGCGAGATAACTTATTAGTGTTATGGTAATTAGAATTTACGCCGATGATAGGGAAAAGGCTAGTGGTATACCAGAGTTATTAAAGGAGTTAGGAGTTACGGTAATATTTTCTCAACTTAGTGTTGCTGATTATGTAATAGGTGAAGAGGCTGCAGTAGAGAGGAAGTCGGTAAATGATTTGGTAAATTCGGTTTTTGACAAAAGGTTTTTTGATCAAATCAGTAGGCTTTCAGAGGTTTATAATTTTCCAATGTTAATTGTTGAAGGTGATATTAATGAAATTAGGAAAATAACCGAAAAGTGGAGAGCGATAGATAATGCTTTAATTTCAGCTACGATTGATTATGACGTTAAAGTATTTTATTCTAGAGATAAAAAAGATACTGCAGAAGTTTTGAAAAAAATAGCAGAGAAGTATCAATTAGGAGAAAATGGAGGTAGGAGAATTAATTTACATAATAAAGCTAAACTAGAAAGTGTTTCTGATATACAGCTTTATATTGTAGAGTCTTTTCCTAATATCGGTTCTGTACTTGCTGAAAGGCTGCTACTTAAGTTTGGAACGATACAGAATATTTGTAATGCACCAATATCAGAATTGGAAAAAGCATTAGGTAGTAGGAAAAAAGCTGAGGATATTTATAAAATTTTAAGGGTACACTATTCTAAAACTAATGCTGATAATGATAGTAAGAAAAGTGCCTCTTTATTTGATTTCCTTTAAATTTTTTAGTCTCTTTTTTAGCATTACCTTTTAATATGGGTCTAGAGAAGTTTAAGTGCGAGAAGTTGGTGATTTCATTTGCCTAGATATAAGACAGTAGAGCAAGTTCTAAGCTTAATGAAAGATAGAACGAGAGTTAGAAATATAGGTATAATTGCTCATGTGGATCATGGAAAAACTACAACTAGTGATACGTTACTAGCTGCATCAGGTATAATATCTCCTAAAGTAGCAGGTGAAGCTCTAGCCTTAGATTACTTAAATGTCGAGCAACAAAGAGGTATAACAGTAAAGGCTGCTAATATTAGCTTATATCACGAAGTAGAAGGTAAAGGTTATGTAATTAATCTAATTGATACTCCTGGGCACGTTGATTTTAGCGGAAGAGTTACAAGAAGTCTAAGAGTTTTAGATGGTTCAATTGTAGTTGTAGACGCAGTGGAAGGAATTATGACACAGACTGAAACAGTATTAAGACAAAGTCTGGAAGAGAGAGTTAGACCAATCCTATTTATAAACAAAGTAGATAGATTAGTAAAGGAATTAAAGTTAAGTTCACAAGAAATGTTAAATAGATTATTAGATATAATCAGGCAATTTAATAACTTAATCGATATGTATGGAGAACCAGAATTTAAAGAAAAATGGATGATTAACCCGCAAGCTGGAAATGTGATATTTGGATCTGCTAAAGATAAATGGGGATTTAGTTTGCCTATGGCACAGAAAAAAGGAATTAATATGAAGAATGTTATTGACGCGTATACTTCTTCTGATAAGTCTAAACTTGAAGAATTAGCTTCACAAGTTCCTATTAATGAAGCTCTACTAGATGCTGCTATAAAATTCGTTCCAAATCCTATTGAAGCGCAAAAATATAGAATTCCAAAAATCTGGAAAGGAGATCTAGATAACGAGCTAGCTAAGGCGATGTTAAATGCTGATCCAAATGGTCCCATAGTATTTATGATAACCGATATGAAAGTTGATCCTCATGCAGGATTAGTCGCAACAGGAAGGGTGTTCTCAGGTACCCTTAGAGCTGGTGAGGAGTTGTGGTTAGTTAACGCTAAGACCTCACAAAGGATACTTCAGGTAAGCTTATACATGGGCCCAACTAGAGAGCTTGCAGAAGAGATTCCAGCAGGTAATATTGCAGCCGTATTAGGTTTAGATAGGGCAAGATCCGGAGAGACAGCTATTTCTGTTAGTTTTAGTAATGTGCAAGGGAGTTTTGAAAGATTACACTACATATCTGAACCAGTAGTTACTATAGCCGTAGAGCCTAAGAATCCTAAAGATTTGACTAAAATGATTGATGCATTAAGGAAGCTTAGTATTGAAGATCCAAACTTAGTGGTTAAAATAAATGAAGAAACTGGAGAATACTTGCTATCGGGAATGGGTTTCTTACATTTGGAGGTGTCATTACAGTTATTACGTGAGAATTATGGTATTGATGTAGTTACTACTCCGCCAATTGTTGTTTATAGAGAAAGTATAAGAGCCAAGAGTCAAGTATTTGAAGGAAAGTCTCCAAATAAGCATAACAAGTTCTACTTAAGTGTAGAGCCTTTAAATGATAAGACTATAGAGCTAATAAGTAATGGCACGATAAGGGAGGATATGGATAGTAAAGAGATGGCTAAGATATTAAGAGATGAAGCCGGTTGGGACTACGATGAAGCTAAGAGAATTATTGCGATAGATGAGAACGTTAACGTATTTGTAGATTTAACTAGTGGTGTCCAGCATTTGAGGGAAGTTATGGATACAGTGCTTCAAGGATTTAGGTTAGCTATGAAAGAAGGTCCTTTGGCACATGAACCGATTAGAGGTGTTAAAGTTATCTTACATGATGCTGTAATACATGAAGATCCTGCCCACAGAGGACCAGCACAGATATATCCTGCAGTTAGAAACTCTATATTTGCTGGATTCTTAACTTCAAGGCCGACTTTACTAGAGCCAATACAGAAACTGGATATAAGAGTACCTGCAGATCTTATAGGCAACGTCACTGCAGTGATAACTAGAAAAAGAGGTAAAATCCTTGATGTTTCTCAAATAGCTAACATGTCTAGGATAACTGCTGAGATCCCCGTTTCAGAGTCATATGATATGGCAAGTGAACTGAGAGGTTCCACTGGAGGTAGAGCATTCTGGGGTACTGAGTTTAGCAGATGGGCTCCAGTTCCAGATAGTATCTTACTGGATGTAGTTACTAAGATTAGAGAGAGGAAAGGGTTACCTAAAGAACTACCAAAAGTGGAAGATTTCTTGTCGTGAGTTGAATTGTCGACTAATTATAAAATATTCAATAATGTGAAGGCGGTGCTTTTTGATTTTGATGATACATTAGTTGACTTTAGTACGAAGGCTAAAGAAGCTTTGGATGCAGTAAGTAAGGATATATATACATACATAAAAGAGAATTATCAACAAGAGATTGATATAAATATAATTAGGAAATTAGTGGAGGAGGAAAGTAAAAAGTTAGATAGCAAGGGAGAGTATAATAGAAATAAATGGTGGGAGAGTATTCTAAAATCATTAAATATTGTTAATATAGATAAGTCTCAGCTTTATGATTGGACTAGTTTGTATTGGTCGATTGCTAGTCAAACTGAACCATACGAAGATGCAAAGGAAATTATAGAATATCTAGATAGTAAAGGATATAAACTTGGTATAATTACAAATAGTGATGGAGAAGGTGGAAATAAAAGTAGTAGATTGAGGACTTTCCCCTTAATAGATAAATTCGATTTGATACTAATAGCTGGAGAGGGAGGTATTAGACCAAAGCCTAATTTAGAGCCGTTTATAATATCATGCGAAAGGTTTTCAGTAGAGCCCAGTTCGTGTGTTTTTGTAGGAGATGAACCAGTAAAAGATTGTTTAGCAGCTAAGAAGGCTAACATGATTAGTGTGTTAATAGACAGAGAAGGTAAAGTGAAAGACGCCGAACTTTATGCAGACTTTGTAATATCTAATCTTAAACAATTAGAAGAATTTCTTTAAGATGAAGTAAATTTTGTTAATATATTCATTAGCTATTGATTCCTTTAATTCATTAATATAATACGAATAAAACCTATAAAACATTTCATCTTTTCTCAGTCTTTTTATACATCCTAGATCCTCGATACAAACATCATTTTTTCTTGCAAGGTTTAGTCCCTTAATCTTATGAAATAATTCTACTGTAGAATAGGGTTGATTAAGTTCTAGCACACCACCATATAATTTTATCATCTCTCTATACGGTTCCATATAATTTTTATCAAGTAAATCCTCAACATTTACTAAGTAAGATTTTAGTTCTGCCGGTAATTCTACCATGTCTTTTTTAAGTTCCTCTTTCATTTCACTTGTTTTATACACTATATTTTCATTAATTATTCTATTAATTATATCTAATACTGTACTTGCGTTTGAAAATGCATTGGATCTATCATTATCTATGATGTCGTATTCCCCATGATAATGAATATTTCCTAAACTCTCTATTGTAATACTTGGAATTCCAACCTTTATGTATGAGTATCCATCACTATAGATCTCAGGGGTCCCAACGACATTTTTAAAATATTTTCTAGAGAGTTCAAGAAGTCCGGGGACGGATTTTAAAGCTAAACTTTCCTCACTTATATTATCTATGTTAATGTTAAGTAAGATATTGTCAACGTTTTTGTAATTTTTCAAAAACTCTCTAGATCCATGTGACCATGAGAATGTTGAGAAATTGAAAGAGCCTGATTCTTCCGCAGTAAATGAGATTAGATGTGTTTCGTAAATACTAGACCTAAATTCTCTTAATAAAGATACTGCTAAGAGATTGTCTCTCTCTCCTTTAAACCAATGATCATGATGTGCAGTAATATGTATTATCTTATTTTCGTTTTTCGAATTTCTTATGGCTTCGATAATATAACCTGTTGCAAAAGGATTTAAATCGGTTCTTAGCGATATTCTGCACTTACCCTTTATATGAGGAAAATCGTTCTCCTTAACATAAAACGCTGGTATCGGTGGTGGGTAACTAGGTCGATGACTTAGAAGGTCTCCATACTTTATCACGAATTTTCTTTTCTCGCTATCTAGAGAAAAGATAATTCCTAAACAATCTTTTTCTACTGCCTCTATATATAATTTATTGATTTCATATAAATTCTGTATCTTAATTTTCATTAAATTTCTATCATTACATTCTTTAAAATTTTCTACTACACTTCCTTCAATTTCAGTTGATAAAGAGTAAGGAAGCGAAATTATATCTGTTATTGTTTTTGATTCGCATTCAAAAATTAGTTCTTTCTGTTCCCAATTGAGTACTCTAATCGGGATTAGTCTAATTTCATCACTATTGTCTTCCAGCATTTTTTTGATTTCTCTCACTAATTTTATTTCATTACTGGATCCAGTTATTATTTCGCCATAATTAGATAAGGTTTTTAGATGTTGCAATAACACAAGTGAGTTATGAAGAAGTTTTTAAAAATGTTCTTTCCTCATGATGGGATATATGAGGTGTTAGTAGGTACTTCAGGGATAAAACCTATAATAAAACCACTTGGTATAGTTGTAGAGGCAAGTGAACTTAAGTTTAAAATATATAAGAGTACATTAACATATTCTAATCTAGAGAAAAACAACAAATGTTCAATACATGTAAGCTTAAATACAGATTTTTTTATTCTTTCAATGCTAGATAAGCTAACTTTTGATATGGATAGTGAATATAACGTTCCAATACTCAATAATCTGAATATTATTTACGCTGAGTGCAGTAAGGTTTCTGATAATGATCCATCAATATTTTCAGTGAAACCGCTAGATTTGGAAATAAATTCTATTCCAACCAGAGCATATAATAGAGGTGATTATATTTCGGTTGACTTTCTAGTGAATTACACTAGATTAGACATATATAAGGGTGAAGAATTGGAAAAGCTTATTAGGATTTTAGGTTACGAATTAGGCGTAATAAAGCGTACATCCCCTCATACTTATAGTCTCTTGGAAGAAATAGTGAATAAGATAAGATTAAAAGGTTTTAAGCTAGACTAGTTTTCTTTACATATGACTTTTCAAGTAGCTGTAATTCCTGGTGATGGTATAGGACCAGAGTTATACGAAGGAAGTAAAAGAATTATATCTAAGTTAATAGAGAAATACAATCTTGATATTAACTTAATTGAAGTTGAGGCTGGTGATACTGCATTAAATAAATATGGAGAAGCCTTACCTAAACAAACCTTAAGTGTTATAGAAAAGGCGGATATGATTCTAAAAGGTCCAGTTGGAGAGACCGCAATGGATGTTGTAGTTAAATTAAGGCAAATGTATGACATGTACGCAAATATTAGACCAGCTAAGTCACTACCTAATGTTCAGACAAAATATCCAAATGTTGACTTACTAATTGTAAGGGAAAATACGGAAGATTTGTACAAAGGGTTTGAGTTCGTTCCGTTTAATGGGGTCGCAATAGCTATTAAAGTAACCACTGAGTTCGCCTCCAAAAGAATAGTTAATATAGCATTAAATTATGCTTTAATGAGGCGTCGTAAAGTTACGTGTGTTCATAAATCTAATGTTATGAGAGTTACGGATGGACTTTTCGCAAGTGTTTGTAGGGAAGTTTTGAAAGGCAAGGTGAATTTTGAGGAGATGTATGTTGATGCAGCTGCTGCCAATTTAGTACGAGATCCAACTCGGTTTGATGTAATAGTGACTAGTAACGTTTATGGTGATATTTTAAGTGATGAGGCTAGTCAGATAGCGGGGAGTTTAGGTTTAGCTCCATCTGCGAATATTGGAGATAGAAAATCCATGTTTGAACCAGTACATGGTGCGGCTTTTGATATTGCAGGAAAAGGAATTGCTAATCCTACCGCATTTCTGTTATCTGTATCAATGATGCTTAGTAGAATGTATGAATTATCTAAGGAGGATAGATATCTATTAGCATCTAAGTCGTTAGAGAATGCAATAATAGAGACCTACAAAAGTGGGAAGAAGCTAACGGAAGATGTTGGTGGTAATGCTAAGTTAAAGGACATGGTAGACGAAATATATAAGTATATATAATGTGTGCAATGTAAAGTTTGATTAGTTACGAAGTTTAATTTTTATAAACTTGTCAAGTTTAATAGGGTATGGTGAGTTGAATTATCCACTGTAATCAAGCCTCTTACTGGTAATTATGACCCCAAAAAGATTGAAGAGGAAATAATTTCATTTTGGGAAGAAAGTAAAATTTTCAACAAATTAAAAGATATTGTAAGCAAAAGAAAGGAAAAGTTCCTATTTATAGATGGTCCCCCATACCCTTCAAGCCCTACTCCTCATATAGGGACTATTTGGAACAAGGTAATAAAGGATTGTATATTGCGTTACGAACGATTACTAGGTAAAAAGGTCCATGACCAGCCAGGGTATGATACACATGGATTGCCTATAGAAGTTGCAACTGAAAGGCTACTTGGAATATCGAATAAGCAAGAAATTATAGATAAAATTGGAGTAGAGAATTTCATTAATAAATGCAAAGAGTTTGCATTATCTAATGCTGCTAAAATGACACAAAACTTTAAGGATGTTGGAGTCTTTATGGATTGGGAGAATCCTTACTATACGTTAGACCCTTCTTATATAAGCTCTTCATGGAGCGTAATTAAGAAAGCTTATGAGAAAGGGATGTTAGATAAGGGTACTGCAGTATTACATTGGTGTCCTAGATGTGAAACAACTCTGTCAGATTATGAAGTGTCTGAATATAAGGATTTAGAGGATCCTTCTATCTATGTTAAGTTTAAGATTAAAGGTGAAAAAAACAGATATCTATTAATATGGACTACTACACCATGGACTATACCATCTAATGTTTTTGTAATGATAAATAAGGACTATGATTATGCTGATGTAGAGGTTAATGGTGAGGTATTAATACTTGCAAAGGATCGTATAGAGGCTGTTATGAATGAGGCAGGTATAACTAACTACAAGATACTCAGAGTCTATAAGGGTAGTGAGTTAATAGGAATAAAGTACGAGCATCCTCTAAGAGATTTTGTTAGTGCTCAAACTAGATTAGATGATTTTCATCAAGTTGTAGATGCTGGTAATGTAGTTACATTAACTGATGGTACTGGTCTCGTGCACGGTGCTACTGGACATGGTGAAGAAGATTTCATGGTAGGTCAGAAATATGGTTTTCCAGTAGTAATGTTTGTTAATGATAGGGGGGAATTTACTGAAGAAGGTGGAAAATATAAAGGCCTGAAAGTTAGAGAAGCGTCTAAGGTGATAATTAACGATTTGAAATTGAAAAACGCTTTATTCTTTGAAGGGAAGATAACCCATCGTTATCCCGTATGTTGGAGATGTAAGACTCCATTAATACTTAGAGCTATTGATCAATGGTTCATAAGAGTTACGAAAATAAAAGATAAAATGCTTAATGAAATAGAGAATGTAAACTGGATTCCAGATTGGGGTAAATCCAGAATATCTAACATGGTTAAGGAGCTCAGAGATTGGGTTATAAGTAGGCAAAGATTCTGGGGAACTCCTCTTCCTATATGGATTTGTGAGAAGTGTAATAATGTTATAGTAGTTGGGAGTAAAGAAGAACTAGAGAGTATAGCAATAGATTCTGTTCCTAACGATTTACATAGACCGTGGATAGATAATGTAAGGGTAAAATGTAATAAGTGTGGTGGAGTTGCTAAGAGAATTTCTGATGTGGCGGATGTTTGGTTTGATAGTGGTGTGGCTTTCTTTGCTAGTCTGGGTAAAGATTGGCAAGAGAAATGGAAGGAATTAGGTCCAGTAGATCTGGTTCTAGAAGGCCATGATCAGTTAAGGGGTTGGTTCTTCAGTTTGCTTAGATCTGGATTAATACTACTAGATAAAGCTCCCTATTCTTCTGTATTAGTTCATGGATTTATGCTGGATGAACAAGGTAGAGAAATGCATAAGAGTTTAGGTAATTATGTTGAACCTGCTATAGTAATTCAAAGGTATGGTAGGGATATATTACGTTTATGGCTACTCAGAAATACTACATGGGAGGACGCTAAATTTTCATGGAGAGCATTAGAGCTAGCTAAAAGGGATTTACAAATAATTTGGAACACATACGTGTTTGCATCAATGTATATGAACTTAGATAACTTTGACCCGCTCAAGTATAGTCTTGATAGCGTTATAAAATACGCTAAGATAGAAGATTTATGGATATTATCTAGATTTAATTCGATGTTAAAGAAGGTAACTGAGTCAATGAAGAATTATAAGGTACATGAAATGGCTAATTACCTGATAAACTTTCTAGTAGAGGATGTCAGTAGGTTTTATATAAGGTTAATAAGAAAGAGGGCCTGGATAGAAGCTACCACTCAAGATAAGATAGCAATGTACTATATTCTCTATTTTGTATTGAAGCAATGGATTATATTAGCATCTACTATAATTCCATTTATTTCAGAGAAAATCTATAAATCCTTTGTAGTTAATGCTAAGGAATCAGTCTCAATGGAGTCTAGTATTAGTTATGATGAGAGATTTATCGATAATGAGTTAGAAAAGGCTTTTGAAGTTGCTAGGGAAATAAATGAGGCTTCATTAAACGCTAGAGCTAAAGCTGGAATAAAACTAAGATGGCCATTAGCTAAGGTTTATATTTTTATAGAAGATGAAGATACTTTGGCTAAGGTTAATAGAATAAAAGATGTTTTGTTATCTCTCCTAAACGCTAAAGATATAGAAATAGGTAAAATAGAAGGGTTCAAAAGCTTCAGTAAATATAAGGTAGAGCCTAATAGGTCGGTCATAGGGAAAGAGTACAAAAGTATGTCGCCTAAGATATTGGATTATATTGTAAAAAATAGTGATATAATAGCTATAGATATACTTAATAAAAAACAGCACGTAGCTAAAATAGATAATGTTGATATAATACTTAATACTTCCCATGTTAATATCTCAGAAGAAACAATTGAAGGTTATGTTTCATCTAAATTTACCCAAGGGATAGTAGTCATAAGTAAGGAAATTTCAGAGAGTGAGGAAGAAGAGGGATTAGTTAGAGATATCATAAGGAGGATACAGTTTATGAGAAAGCAACTAAAGCTAAATGTTGTAGATTACATTGAGATTAGTATAAAAGCGCCAGAAGAAAGAGTAAAAACCATTCAAAAGTGGGAGGAATTTATTAAGAATGAGACTAGGGGTAATAAGATAATTTTGGGTGAGGCTAAAGGAGATATCGTTATGGATTGGGATATAGAAGGAGAATCTTATATAATAGGGATAAAGAAGTCTACATGATGTTTCCTTTTCCACGATATAAGCCCTTAAATGTTGCTCTTTTTTTATCTATATTTGATGTTGAAAATTCTCTTCTTGAAATTACGTTAAAACTTTCATTTATACTCAGAGTTACAAATACATTTAGGGTCAATAAAATTTACTGGATAACAGACTCCGTCAATTCTAATACCTTGGAAAAAATAATTAAAGATATTACGAAATACGCTATTTTACCTCCTTATCTTAAAAAATATGTTCCTATAAGTCGTAATTTAAAGAAAGTTGGTTTAATGAGTCCCTTGACAATACCATATCACCTCATTTTTAAACAAGTTGCTGAAGGTGAAATAAGATTAGGATATAAGGGTGATTTCGGTTTAAATAAGAGAATAACTTCATCATCAAAGTCAATTCTGATTACTGACTCCCTAAAACTCGGTTATATTGATTATAATGTTTTCTATTATAGCGGAGTTAAAAATGAGTTTATAGATTTTAAAAAGATACTCGATTTTGATAATCTTATAATTGCTAGTAGGAATGGCAAAAATCCCTTAAAGGCAAAGGAAGAGTTGACTAACTTATACAATAAATATGGCCTTACCTTGCTTATTGGACCACCTGCTGGAAATCTATTACAAAGGTTAGGTAAGCAATACTTGGATAAGTCATATAACTTCGTAATTAAACAAGGAGTTTTAGATATAAGGGCGGAAGAGGCATTGGCTTATTCTCTTTCTATTCTAAACCTTCTGTTAAGTTAGATTTATAATGCTTGAGTGATAGGTGAAATAGCAATTAGCGGGGATTAAGAATGGGTCACCGAAAGTTAGCCTCACCTAGACGTGGATCAGCTGGTCTTAGACCTAGAAAAAGATCATCTGAATTATTACCAACACCTAGAACATGGCCCCAAATAAATTCACAGAATCCAAAATTGTTAGGCTTTGTAGGATATAAGGTTGGTATGACACATGTTTTTATGATTGATGATTGGCCTAATTCTCCTACTAATGGTAAAGAAATATATATGCCAGTTACAGTGTTAGAAGTACCTCCAATTATACCGTTGGCATTGAGAGCCTACGCAGTGGATGGTAAAGGTGAACCAAACGTGATAACAGAATATTGGTCTCCCTCCTCTTTACAGTTCTTGGATATCACGAGAAGAATTCATTCTCTTTCATTCTTTTTGAAAAATGATGAAAATAAAAAGAAGTTTGAGGAAAAGTTTAGTAGTAAATTGGATCTTATCAAATCTAACCTAGATAGAATAGTCTACTTTAGGCTCTTAGTCGCTACTCAACCTAGGAAGATTCCATCATTAGGTAAAAAAGTACCAGATCTGGTAGAGATCCAAATAGGTGGAGGAGAAAAGAAAGCACAACTAGATTACGCATTAAACGTTTTAGGAAAGGAAATTTCAATTAGAGACGTTTTCAAGGAGGGTCAACTAATAGACGTTATAGGAGTTACTAAAGGTAAAGGTTTCGCTGGTGTGATAAAAAGGTATAGTGTAGTGGAATTACCTAGGTGGCATAAACATAGAAAAGGAAGTAGGAAAATAGGTACTAGAGGCCCATCTTTAGGAACACCTAGCTATACACCTCAGCCAGGTCAGTTAGGTTTTCACAGAAGAACCGAATATAATAAGAGAATTATAAAAATTGGGGATGATTCTAAGGAGATAAATCCTGCAGGTGGTTTTGTTAGGTACGGAATAGTTAGGAACACGTATATTTTGTTAGAAGGCTCTATATTAGGTTCAAAGAAGAGGCCAATATTCTTAAGAGATCCGATTAGACCTTCTTATGTTTTCGAAAGTGCTCCTAAGATAACTTATATTAACATTTTAAGTCAGCAAGGGTGAGTTAAATGTATTTAGAGCTAATTAAGAAAAACTCTGTAATTTTAGATAAAGATGGAAATAAGGTAAAAGATATTGAGTTACCTTTAATTTTTTCATTTCCAGTTAGAAAAGATATAATAAGAAGAGTATTTTTAGCGGAGTTTACACATTCTCTACAACCGAAAGGCAGAGACCCTATGGCAGGCAAAAGAACATCAGCTGAGAGTTTTGGAATAAATTTAGGTATGGCAAGAGTTCCTAGAGTAAAAAATTCTGGAGAAGCTGCCTTAGCACCTAATACCGTAGGTGGTAGATTAGCGTTTCCACCTTTGATAGATAAAAAACTTGTAGAAGAGGTAAACGATAAGGAAAAACAATTAGCAGTAATTAGTGCGTTGAGCGCTACAGCGGATAAAGCCTTTATTATAGCTAGGGGACATGTATTTAAAGATACAGTAAGTTTTCCTATAATAGTAGCTGATGATATTGTTAATCTAAAAACTGCAAGCGAAGTGGAAGAATTTTTAGAGAAAATAGGTGTTTATGATGATGTAAAGAGAGTTAAAGAGAGGATTAAGATAAGAGCTGGAAAGGGTAAAATGAGAGGAAGAAAATATAAAGAACCGGTAGGTCCATTGATTATAGCACATGACACTAATTCTCCAATAATAAAGGCAGCACGAAACATAGCTGGAGTTGACGTAGTTAACGCTAAAGATGTGAGTGTTATTCATCTGGCTCCAGGTGCACATCCGGGCAGGCTTACTATTTACACTGAAAGTAGCATAAATATTTTAGATAAGCGATTGAGTAGGAGATTGGTGAGTTAAAATGATTCAAATGGCTTTAGCTACGGAGAAAGCATTAAAACTTATTGAGGCTTATAATACGCTCACATTAATAGTAGATAAGACTGATACAAAGAGTGACATTAAGAAATCTGTTGAGAGATTATTTGGTGTTAAGGTGGTAAAAGTTAACGTGGTTATAACGCCTCAAGGTTACAAGAAGGCATATGTAAAATTGGCACCAGAATATAAAGCAAGTGATATAGCCCATAGATTGGGCATCTTGTGAGGTGATATAGAATGGGTAAGAAGTTATTACAGCAGAGAGCAGGAAAGGGTTCTCCAACTTTTAGGAGTCCAGGTTGGCTACGAATAGGCAAGGTAAGATATCCTAACATATTTGGACATCTTGTAGGTAAGGTAATAGACATTGTGCATAATCCAGGTATGAATGCACCAGTTGCTATCATAAAATTAGAGAACGGAACTAAGTTTTTGACCCAAGCAGTTCAAGGTTTGGTTGTTAACCAGAAGATCGAATTTGGTAAAGGATCCCCAATAGCTAATGGTAATATTATAGAGATAGGTGACGCGCCAGAAGGTACAATAGTATGTAATGTTGAAGAAAATTTTGGAGATGGGGGCAAATACGCTAGAAGTGCTGGTTCATATGCAGTAGTAGTAGGCAAGAGCGGTGATAAAGTACTAATTAAATTGCCTTCAGATAAAATAAAAGCAGTTTCGAATAAAGCTAGAGCTACTGTGGGTGTAGTGGCTGGAGGTGGAGTTATAGAAAAACCACTATTGAAGGCTGGGGCTAATTATTGGAAGTACAAAGTAAAGGCCAAGAAATGGCCTATTGTGAGAGGAGTTGCAATGAACGTAGTCGATCATCCTCACGGTGGTGGGCTACATCAGAGCGTAAGTAGACCTTCTACGGTATCTAGAAATGCTCCTCCAGGTAGAAAAGTTGGTCATATTGCAGCAAGGAGAACAGGGAGGAAGGAGGGTAAGTGAATTTTATAAATGAAAAAGGGAATAGGTGAAATTAGATGTCATTAGAAATACCACCTGAATGGAAGAACTTTAAATACAGAGGTAAGAGTATAGATGAGTTACTAAATATGCCAATGGATGAGTTTATTAAGTTACTACCTTCAAGGCAAAGGAGATCATTAAAACGCGGATTTACTGATGCGCAAAGGCACTTGCTGGAAAAAGTAAGGAAATATAGAAGGGAAGGAAAGGTTAATAAGACTATAAAGACGCATGTTAGAAACTTAGTTATATTACCAGAGCTAATTGGCCTTAAAATGGCTGTGTATAATGGAAAGGAATTTGTTGAATTTACAGTTACACCAGAAATGATAGGCCATTATCTGGGAGAATATTCAGTAACAACCAAGAAGGTTGAGCATGGAGAGCCAGGGTTAAAGGCTACAAGATCAAGTTTATTCTTAGCAATGAAAGGATGATTAGCTATGGCAAGTTGGAATTATCCTCAATTAAATCTCGATGAGTTGAAAATTGCAAAGGCTGTAATTAGAGATGTTCCTGCGTCCATAAGGGATCTTTACAACGTCTGCAAAGCTATTAGGGGAATGTATCTTAATGATGCGAAAGATTTTCTAAATAGAGTTTTAGAAGAAAAGGAAGCATTACCATTCTGGAGATATAATAAGGGTGCATCACATAAGGCTAATATATCTGCAAAGTGGAAAATAAAGGCAGGTAGATATCCAAAGAAAGCTATAAGGTATGTATTAAAGCTATTAGAAAACGCTGAGGCTAATGCAACTAATAAAGGGCTAGATGTTGATAAATTAATTATAAGGCATATAGCTGCCCATAAGGGTATAACATTAAAAAGATATATGCCCAGAGCATTTGGGAGAGCTACTGCAAAGTATAGAAGGTCATCTAACGTAGAGGTAATCTTAGAGGAGGTGGAGTAAGATACCGAATATCAAGAGATATTTCCTTGAGAAGTCTATAGTAAAAGTCAAGATTGATGAGTATCTAGCTAAGCAATACTATAATGCTGAGTATGCAGGAGTAGAGGTGTTGAAAACTCCAATTGGAACCAGAGTTATAATATATGCAGGGAGACCTTCAATGATAATAGGAAGGGGTGGAAGAAATATAAAACAGCTTGCCCAAATTTTTGAAAAAGTTTTTGGTTTAGAGAACCCACAGATTACAATAACCAATGTGGAGAACCCAGAGCTTAATGCTAGAGTAATGGCATTTAGGTTAGCGATAGCTTTAGAAAAAGGATATCACTTTAGGAGAGCAGCCTTCATATCAATGAGAAGAATTATGAATGCCGGTGCATTAGGTGCGGAAATAATAATAAGTGGTAAGCTCACTACAGAAAGGGCAAGATATGAGAAGTTAAAAGAGGGTATTGTCTATAAGAGCGGACAACAATTAGAGAAAATGATAGATAGGGCGGTTGCAATAGCGATGTTGAAACCCGGAATATTTGGTGTTGAGGTAGTTATAACTAAACCATTAAAGATTGAAGATAAAATCAGTTTGAAAGAATCTCCTTCCGTTCCTCAAGAGGTATCAGTAACTAATGTAACTTTTATTGACGAATCCTCACAAAAGAGTGAGGAGAAAGGCGAGGGTGAGAAAGAATGACAGTAGATCTTGAAGAGTTAAGGAAAATGGAAAAAGGAGAGCTGTTAAAAAAGGTGAATGAGCTAAGGTTGGAACTAATCAAACTTAGAGTGCAAGCTAGAATGGGAACTTTAAAGAATACTGCTAGCATTAGAAATACGAGAAAAGACATAGCAAGAATATTAACAGTTTTAAGTGAGAAGAAGAGAGAAGGTAAAGCAAAAACAAAAGTTGAGAATAAATAATTTTAAATGTTTCATGATCTTAGATTATATCAATTCTAATATCAAGATTTTATGGTATATCGATCCCTCTCTAATTTCTAGAAAAGGGCTTATTTTACTAGAGACAGAAAAAACGTTTTTGGTTAGATTAGAAGGTGAAAACAAGGTTATAAGGATATTTAAAGCTCATGGTATATTTGAGATAACTTTTAAAGGTAAGTCTTTTATAATAGGTGGCTATAAGCTGGTAAGAAAACCTTGGAAAAGGATTTAGGTGAGTTAGATGGGATCTAAGGGGAAGTTAGTAAAGGACCCGGGAATACCTAACGTTACTATTCCTGAGAAAGCATGTGAGGATGAAGATTGCCCTTATCACGGATCATTGAGGGTTAGGGGTATTACACTGGAAGGAGTAATTGTAAAATATAGAGGTACTAAAGCTGCAGTTATAGAAAGGCAATACTTATACTATGATTCGAAATATAAGAGGTATGAAAGGAGAAGAAGTAGGATACACGCTCATGTGCCACCATGTGTTAATGTTAAAGAAGGAGATAAAGTTATAATTGGTGAATGCAGACCTCTTTCTAAATCTATAAGTTTTGTAGTATTAAGCAAGGTGAGTTAAAGTGTCAGAGAAGATTCAAGTTTTAGGATCTAGAAAAGGTTTAACGCCAGGTCTCCAGCATAATTCAATAGTTAACGTTGCTGATAATAGTGGAGCAAAAGAAGCAATGATAATTGGAGTTTATGGCTATAGAGGTGTTCTGAGAAGGGTCCCATTCGCCAATATTGCGGACATGGTTATGGTGTCAGTCAAGAGAGGAACACCAGAGGTTAGAAAACAGAAGTTTAGGGCAGTAATCGTAAGACAAAGAATGCCATATAGAAGATCTGATGGTACGTGGATCTCTTTTGAAGATAACGCAGTAGTTATAATAAATCCAGACGGAACACCAAAAGGTACTGAAGTTAGGGGTCCAATAGCAAGAGAAGCAGCTGAAAGATGGCCAAAAATAGCAAGTCTTGCTACATTGGTGGTGTAAAAACATGGTATCTCTTAAACCTTCTAAACAGAGGAAATTCTTATACAGTTTACCATTACATCAAAGGAAGAAGTTGTTAATTGCTAGAGTCTCTGATGAGATTGCTTCTCAATATGGTATAAAACGCATTAGAGTGAGAAAAGGTGATACTGTCAGAGTTATGCGTGGAAGTCATAGTGGAAAGGAAGGGAAGGTAACTCAAGTTGATACTAAAACTGGAAGATTAGCAATAGAAGGGATAACAACGAAAAAAGCTGATGGAACACCAGTATACGTGTGGATTCATGCATCTAAAGTAATAGTAACTAGGCTAGATTTGAGTGATCCAAGAAGGCGAGAAAAGTTAGAAAAATCTAAGAAGTGATGGAAAATGGCTCATATAACAAGATTTGAAGCACCTTGGTTTTTGGTAATAAGCAAAAAACTATATAAGTGGACAGTTAGGTCTAATCCTGGACCTCATCCTATAGAGAAAAGTATACCTTTGGCTATTGTAATTAGAGATTATCTTAAATTTGCGGGAACAATAAGAGAGGCTAAGCGTATAATATTTGACGGCAAAGTTCTAATAGATGGTAAGGTAAGGAAAGACTATAAATATCCTGTTGGACTTATGGACATTGTTTCAATTCCATCTGCTGATTTGTATTTTAGAGTACTTCCTGATAACGTAAGGTTTATGAGATTATCCAAGATATCAGCAGACGAGGCTCGTTATAAATATGTTAGAATCATGAATAAAACCACAATAAAAGGAGGACGTATTCAGCTTAATTTAGAAGATGGAAGAAATATATTAGTCGATAAAGAAGCAGCAAAGAATTTCAAAACGCTTATGACGTTAAAGATTGAATTGCCAAGTCAAAATATAGTGGATTCGTTTGCTATTTCTGAAGGCTCATATGCAATTTTTGTAGGGGGTAAGAACGTTGGTATTCACGGTATTGTTAAGAGTGTGAATTTGAGTAAGTTTAAATCTAGAAAATATAGTGTAGTGACACTAGAAAGCAAAGATGGTAATACTTATCAGACTAATCTCATGAATGTAATGGGTATAGGTAGGGAAAAATCTGATATGAGAGTTGATTAAAATGGCAGAGTCTACTTTATCTGTTAATCAAAATCCAATGAGGAAAATTAAGTTAGCCAAGGTCACTGTTAATATAGGACTTGGCGAATCTGGAGATAGGTTGCAAAAAGCTTATCAACTTTTACAAGAGTTAACTGGGGTCAAACCAGTATATACTATTTCCAAGAAAACTATAAGGGAATTTGGAATTAGAAAAGGTCAAGAGATTGGAGTTAAGGTTACCTTAAGGGGTACTAGAGCTGAAGAATTCCTAAGAAAGACCTTAGAAGCTATAGGATATAGATTAAAGAAGAGTAGTTTTGATGAATATGGTAACGTATCTTTTGGTATTGCGGAACATGTGATCTTACCAGGTGCAAGATATGATCCAGAAATTGGTATATTTGGAATGGATATAGCTATAACTCTCGAGAGAGCTGGCTATAGAGTTGCTAGACGAAGAAGAAAAAAGGCTAGAATTCCGAAGAGGCATAGGGTTTCGAAGGAAGAAGCTATGGAATTTTTAAGAAATAATTTTAATGTACAGTTGATAGAAGGGTGAATAAAATGGGAAAATATAAGCCACCAGCCGAGAGAAAATACGGCAAAGGAGTTCAAGCTTGTCAGAGATGTGGAAGTAGAGATTCTGTAATTCAAAAATATGGGATTTATTTATGTAGACAGTGTTTTAGAGAAGTCGCGTATGAGTTAGGGTTTAGGAAGTATTGGTGATAGGTTATGGTATTTGTAAATCCATTGGCA
Source organism: Sulfolobus sp. E5-1-F (assembly GCF_009601705.1). NCBI lineage: Archaea > Thermoproteati > Thermoproteota > Thermoprotei > Sulfolobales > Sulfolobaceae > Saccharolobus > Saccharolobus sp. E5-1-F. The sequence continues at coordinate 1,598,180 of NZ_CP045687.1, forward strand.
AATGCTTTAACGTCTATCTATAATAACGAGATGAGAAGGAATAAACAAGCTATTATAATGCCCGCATCTAAATTAGTAATAAACGTTTTAAGAGTTATGCAGAAGGAGGGTTATGTAGGGGAGTTTGAGTATATTGACGATGGTAGATGGGGTAAGATCACAGTACAATTATTAGGAAGGGTTAACAAATGTGGGCCAATAACTCCACGATATCCTCTTAGTTATAGACAGATGATTGCATTACCAGATTATATTAGGCGTTACTTACCATCAAAAGAGATTGGTATAATTATCGTTTCAACATCTAAAGGAGTAATGTCTCACAAGGAAGCAGCGAGAATGCGATTAGGAGGAGTAGCATTAGGATATGTATATTGAGGTGATTTTTAATGCAAGTGGTATTTTTAAGGGAAGAAATTGAAATTCCAAATAACGTAAATGTTGAATTGAAAGGCTCAGTAATTAAGATGAAAGGATCTAAAGGTGAGGTAGTGAAGGATTTCAGTTTCGCTAAGGGTATACAAATTAGTTTAGATGGAAATAAAATAGTATTGGAAACTACATTTGCTGACAGACGGAAAAAGGCGGTTTTCTATAGTATAGTTAGTCATATCAAAAATATGATAACTGGGGTAACTAAGGGTTATAGATATTATCTTAAAATCATATATACGCATTTCCCAACATCTGTAAAGGTAGTAGGAAATGAAGTTCAAATAACTAATCTAATAGGTGAAAAGAATATAAGGAGAGCACCAATATTGCAAGGCGTTAAGGTTACTGTGAAAGGTGAAGATATAGTTGTGGAGGGACCAAATTTAGAGGCTGTTGCCCAAACTGCAGCAAATATTGAGGCAGCTTCAAAGATAACTGGTTTTGATAGACGTATCTTCTCAGATGGGATTTTCATCTATAAAAAAGAGGTGATTGAATGACTGAAGAAAAAATGCGATTATATAGGAAAAAGATTTATACAATAAGGCAAAAGCTTAAGGCAAGGAAGCCAAAGTTCTTACGTTATGATTCCGATAAGTTCTTCAGATTAGGAAGGCAAGAGAAATGGAGAAGACCATACGGAAGAGATAATAAGACTAGACTAAAAGTTAGGGGATTCCCTGCTATAGTGAGTGTTGGTTACAGATTGCCTAAAGAAGTTAGGGGATTTCACCCAAGTGGATTAAGACAAGTTATAGTTCATAATGTTAATGAATTAGTTAAAGTGCAAAACCAAAAGGATAATGTTATTGTAACAATAGCTTCTTCAGTTGGTTTTAAAAAGAGGCTTGAAATTCTAAATAAAGCTAGGGAATTGGGTTTGAAGGTAAGTAATGGGGGTATTAATGCATGACTAACTTAAAAGCTCAAAAAAGGCTAGCTGCATCGGTTGCTGGTGTAGGGATAAGCAGAGTTAAGATAGTGGAGGACTACATTGAAGATGTTCAAAGCTCATTGACCAGAGAAGAAATTAGGAATTTAATAAAAGATGGTAAGATTATAATCCTCAAAAAGGTTGGAATAAGCGGTGGTAGGTTAAAGGAAAAGAGAAAAAAGAGAACCCTTAAGAGCGAAGGAAAGAAGGCAGGAAGCAGAAAAGGTAAGAAGGGAGCAAGGGCAAATAGCAAGCAAATGTGGGTTAAAAGAATAAGAAAAATAAGGGCTTATCTTAAGTGGTTAAGAGATCATAAGGTAATCGATAGACATACTTATAGGGAATTATACTTGAAAGCCAAAGGTGGCAACTATAAAGGAGTTTCTGATGTTAGGAATGTCTTAATACAGATGGGGAAATTAAAAGGTGAGTAAATTGGCTAAGGGTCCTAATTATAAGATAAAACCGAGGAGAAGAAGAGAAGGAAAAACTAACTACTATAAGAGATATGTTTATGTCATGAGTAAACAAATAAGATTTATTGTGAGAATAACAAACAAATATGTTATAGTGCAAATCGCAAAAGTCGATCCTAAGGGTGATATTATGATTACTAGCGCTCATTCTGCAGAACTTGCTAAGAAGTTTGGATGGAAAGGAGATGAAAACAATACTCCAGCTGCGTACCTTACCGGATATCTAGCAGCCTTAAGAGCTATGAAGAAAGGTATAACAGAGTGTGTCGCAGATATAGGACTTCACGTGCCATCCAAGGGTAATAGGGTGTTCTATGCAATAAAAGGTGCTATAGATGCTGGATTGAAAATTCCAATAGGTGATATAGGTATAGAAAACGATAGAATAAAGGGAGAGCATATAGCTAAATATGCAGAGAAGTTGAAATCTGAAAATTCAGATTTATATAACAAATTGTTTTCCCGATATTTGGAAAGGGGACTAAACCCTGAGAATTTACCTTCTCATTTTGAGGAAATATTAAATAAGATTAAATCTTCTGGTGGTTGAAGTGGCAGAGGAAGTACCAAGTATAAATATAGAAGAATGGAAGCCAAGAACTTCTATAGGTAATCTCGTAAAGAATGGTAAGATATCATCTATAAAGGAACTTTTTGATAGAAATCTTCCAATTACTGAACCAGAAATTGTAGATGTTCTGTTGCCTAAACTAAAATATGAAGTTGTGGATATTAAAGTAGTGCAAAAGCAAACTGATGCAGGGGAGATATCTAGATATAAAGTTCTTATTATAATGGGTAACATGGATGGCTATGTCAGTATAGGAACTGGAAAAGCCAAACAGTTAAGGGTCGCAATTCAGAAGGCAATTAGAGATGCTAAGATGAATATAATACCGGTAAGAAGAGGTTGTGGTAGTTGGCAGTGTACATGTGGTGAACCGCACAGTTTACCCTTTAGGGTAGTTGGTAAAGCGGGTAGTGTAGAGGTTGATCTATTGCCTGCACCAAAAGGTACTGGATTAGTAGTTGGTAGTGTATTAAAGATCTTGTTAACTTATGCTGGTATTAGGGATGCTTGGTCTATCACAAAAGGTGAAACTAGGACAACAGAAAATTTTGTCAGAGCTGGATATAGTGCGCTTTATAACACTTATAACTTCGTAACTTTACAAGATTGGGCTAGGAAGAGGTAATCAGATATGGTGGAGTTATTAGGCATAATCAGAATTAGAGGTTGGGCAAAGGCTCCTTGGTATATTAATGAGACATTAGAGATGTTGAGATTAAAGTATAATTTCAATGCCATGATATATCCAAAAACATCTCAAATACTAGGTATGCTAAATAAAGTTTCTCCATATATTACGTGGGGAGAGATAGAGCCAAACACTTTAAAGCTACTAATTATAAATAAACTTGAAACGACAAAAGGGGATAAGGTTTCAGATAGTTATGTTAAAGAAGCGTTAAAGATTGAGAATATCGATACGATGGTAAAACAGTTATACGAAGGCAAGATTTATCTACATAAACTTGATCAATATTTTAAGTTGCCTATTCGACTACATCCACCAAAAGGTGGGTTTAAAGGTAGTGTTAAAAGGCCCTATAAAAATAAAGGTGAGTTCGGATATAGGGGAGATAAGATAAATGAGTTAATAAGGAGGATGATGTAAAATGGTAGTAAGAAGAGAGAAAAAGAGTAGAAAAATGAGAGGATCCCGAACCATGGGATGGGGAATTAGGGGTCAACATAGGGATAGGGGCTCGCAAGGTGGTAGACAAATTGGTATGCATAAAGAGAAATGGTCATGGTTAGTTAAGTACGGTGAAGGATGGTATGGGAAGCATGGATTCAGAAACCCTACTACAAAATTAATAAGTGCTATTTCGTTGAGAAAACTTAATGAATTATTGATAAATGGTTCTATAAAAATCAAAGAAGCAGATGGAAAAAAGATAGTAGACTTAAATGAGTTAGGGTATAATAAACTACTCGGTGGAGGTATTCTAAGCGTTCCCGTTACTATAAAAGTGGGTAAAGCTACTGAGAGAGCGATACAGAAAGTTAAGCAGATGGGAGGAGAAGTAATATTAAGCCCTACTGAGTAATTTTTTTGAGTAAATTATGTCATTCATCGATTCACTTGCCAGTCTTGGACAGTACTTGCCAGCGGTTACTAAACCTAAAGAGAAACCTTCATTGGGTCAAAAGCTAATTTGGTCTTTAGTAGCAGTAATAATCTATTTGATAATGGCATCAACTCCTTTGTACGGTATAACTTCAGCTTCGTTTTTTAAGAACTTAATTTTAGAACAGATTATTTTTGCTTCTACTACAGGAACATTAGCTCAATTAGGAATAGGTCCTATAATAACTGCAGGTTTGATTATGCAAATATTAGCTGGATCTAAGCTGATAAGTATTGATCTAAACGATCCTGACGATAGGGTTAGATTTACTGAAGCACAAAAAGGATTAGCGTTTATCTTCATTCTAGTGGAATCAGCTTTATTTGGTTACGTGTTAGCTAGAACTTCAGCAACAATAAATGCGTCAATATTATTTACTGCAGGGATAGTGATAGCCCAGCTTATTGTAGCTACATATTTGATTTTACTGTTAGACGAGTTGATACAGAAAGGTTGGGGATTAGGATCTGGAGTTAGTCTGTTTATACTAGCTGGAGTTATGAAGATAATGTTTTGGGATATGTTTGGAATTGCGAGCGTTAGTTCCCAAAATTTACCGATAGGTTTCTTCCCTGCATTATTCACTACGTTGGCATCGCATGGTAACATTCTTAATTTAATAGTTAACACGTCAACTAAAAATCTCTTTCAGCCAGATTTAGTTGGTTTACTAACAACCATATCACTGATTATCATAACAATTTATCTTACTACAATGACTATAGAAATACCTGTAACTTCCCAAAAGTTAAGAGGGATAAGAAGAACAATTCCGTTAAACTTTCTATATGTAAGCAGTATACCAGTAATATTTGTTGCTGTACTAGGTTCTGATATCCAGTTATTTGCCTCATTAGCTTCCTATGTGTCGCCCTCAGCTTCAGATATACTAAATACAATTAGTGGAGTATTCTTTTTCCCTCCTCCAAACTCAGCGATACCGCATAGCATATATGCTGTAGTTTTAGATCCATTAGGCGCACTTGAATATGCTGTAGTTTTCATAGTTCTTAGTATCTTGTTTGGTATATTATGGGTTGACGTAGCTGGTTTAGATCCCGCTACTCAGGCTCAACAGTTAATCGAAGCCGGTATTGAAATACCTGGTGTACGAAGTAATCCAAAGATTATAGAGGGAATATTAGCTAAGTATATATATCCGTTGGCATTCTTTAGTTCTATAATCGTAGGTTTAATTGCGGTATTTGCTACACTCTTAGGTGCATACGGTACTGGTATAGGGATACTGTTGGCTGTAACAATTGCAATACAATACTATAGCTTATTAGCTTATGAGAGATCTTTAGAAATGTATCCATTATTAAAGAGGCTGATAGGTGAGTAGGCATGAAAATAGGTATAGTAACTGGTATACCCGGTGTAGGCAAGACAACTGTCCTTTCCTATGCAGATAAAATATTAACTGAAAAGGGTATACCACACAAAATTGTGAATTATGGGGATTATATGCTAAATACTGCTCTAAAAGAAGGTTACGTAAAAAGTAGGGATGAGATTAGGAAATTACAAATTGAAAAGCAACGAGAATTACAAACTTTAGCCGCTAGGCGAATAATTGAAGATTTGTCTTTATTAGGTGATAATGGAATAGGATTAATAGATACACATGCTGTAATTAGAACACCAGCCGGCTACTTACCTGGCCTTCCTAGACACGTAATAGAAGTCCTTTCTCCCAAGGTTATCTTTCTACTAGAAGCAGATCCAAGAATAATTTTAGAGAGACAAAAGAGGGATAGTAGTAGAGCCAGATCTGACTATAGCGATACTAATGTAATCAACGAGGTTATTCAATTTGCTAGGTATTCAGCTATGGCATCAGCTGTGTTAGTAGGAGCCTCCGTCAAGGTGGTAATAAATCAAGAAGGGGATCCCTCAATAGCTGCAAGTGATATAATAAATTCATTAATGTGAAATTATGGAGCTTAGTACTATATATATTTTTTTAATTTCATTTTTATCAAATTTTGTCGTTTATCTAATTTATAAGTATTATTTTTATGATAAAATAAGTAAGAAGATAAGTCTTGTTGAAAAATACGAGGAGAGGCTAAGGAGTATAGCCTCATCTAAAAGAAGAGAGAAAACTTACAAGAAAATTTCTAAAGAGTTAGAATCCTATATCTCATCTATTAGATACTATATGTTCTTGCGATCAATGATATTAGTAGGAGTTTATATAGTTAATCTTGTAATTATTTTAAATTACCTAACTGTTAATATTTATCTTCCATTCTTTATACCTTATCTTACAGTGAAGAGTAATAGCAGTGGGTATTTGATGCTCAACGGATCTCTATTTGAGTTTATAGCATCTTATGTCCTATTTACCCCTATTTCTTTAAGATCAAATTTAAAAACACGGTAGGATAGATTAAGATATGCCTAAACCAGCTTTACGCTCAAGGTCGCTTAGAAGGATTTATATGAAGTTACCAAGTGGAAAGACTGTAATACATTATGAAAGAAAGAAAAACGATATTGCAAAATGCGCTATATGTAAGAAACCTTTGCATGGTGTAAAAACTAACTTTTTGCATAAGTACAGTAAGTCCGAGAAGAGGCCAGAAAGACCTTTTGGTGGATATTTATGCTCATCTTGCCTTGCTCAACTGCTCAAAGCTACGGTAAGGCAACAAATTCAATAATATAATTTAATTGATTTTTGGTTCCAATGAGGAAGAAAATTGATGATAATTGTAATAAGTGGGCCTCCTGGAAGCGGTAAAACTTCAGTGGCTATTAAACTTGCAAACGAGCTATCGTATAAATTTATTTCAGCTGGAAAAATTTTTAGGGACATCGCTCAAAAAATGGGGATTGATATTATAAATTTGAATAAGTTTGCAGAATCTAATTTTGATATAGACAAGATGGTCGATAAAAAAATTTTTGAATATATATTGAATGAGAAAAACCTTATCGTAGAGTCACATATTGCCGGCTGGTTATTTAGAGAATATACTAATATAGCGATATATTTATGGGCCCCACTTAAAATCAGAGCAAATAGAATAGCTATTAGAGACAATGTATCATTTGATGAAGCGATTTCACAAATAGTTAAAAGGGAATATATGCACTACAAAAGATTTAACAAATTCTATGGAATTGATATAAATGATTTGTCGGTTTTCGATTTAGTTATCAACACATCGAATATAGATGTTAATAATACAGTGAAGTTAATTCTAACATATCTATCATCAGTTTCACAAAACCCTCAGCCATTAAAAGAAAAAAATATCAAAGATAAGTAATGGCTGATATAGTTCAATTTGTACAAAATTTGGATACACAAGTTACTGAAGTTGCTTGGAGCGTGTTTATACTAGCGTGGGCTGTTGGATGGGCATTAAGAGGAGCACCTATACCTATTTTCAGAATAAAAAGAACAGGTCAAGACTTAATTGAAGACGCAATATTGGCAGCATTCTGGATTGCATTAGGAACTACTGTCTTCTCACTAATAACTTATATAGCTTCACAAGTGGGATCATGAGTAGCGGATATTCTCCATTCTATATACTTTACATAGCGATCAATATAGCGACATTGACATACACTATTGGTTCATTATTTTATGGCTTACCAATACCTATTTATGGCTTAAAGAAATGGGGACCAAGGATGATGAGTGATGCAATATATGCAGCTGTTTGGATAAACATTTATGGTGTTATAATTTTTGTCATAGGTCAGATTCAAAGTTTACTTGGAGTAGATTGGAGTAGTTTCTTTTCCTCAATTTTACAGTTACAAGCTAATATGTTTAGTGCGCTCATTCAGGTGAAGAGTGTATACTATATTATCACTACTGAAAAGATATCAATGGCACTCGCTCTTCTTGCAGATCCAGTTCTTCAGTTTTCATCTTTTATTACGGATATAATATTTCTCTTACAGTTTTTTATTGATTTAGGGGAATTTATACAGCAGTCTTATATGGTACTTATAGCAATTGGTATTCTTTTATTATCACTTCCTTTTAGGATGGGAAAGAGTATAGGAGGGACCTTAATATCTTCCGCAATCACCTTTTATATCGGTCTGCCATATTTACCGATTTTCATGCAAGAATTGTCTTTCACTTCATTGTCTCAAATAGGTTCTCAATTATCTACGATTACTGATGTAAACACGTTGGTTGCAACCATAGCGGGCATAGTTCCAGAACTTGTAATCATATTTATAATAATACCAATGCTTTATTTGAGTATTTTAGCTGGTATATCGCTAGGATTAGGAAATGCAATTGGAGGCTCTAGTGGCAGAGTTCCATTTCCATTGGACCTATTTTAGGTGATCGAAGGTGAAAAGCAGCAATCTTATGATAATATTGATAATAATAGACAGTATTCTAGCTTTTGTATATTCAAAAAACGATTACGTTATCATTTATACTACTCTATTCATTTTGGTTCTACTATTGATAAGCAAGTTTATTTTGAAGCGGGTTGAGGATTAGTTTGACCGCCCTTCTTCTCTTTTCTAACCTCTTTTGTCATAAATAATGTCGTCTTCTGTCTCCCTCCCATGGTATATCATCAAATAACTATTAATGTGAAGAAATGTTATAAAGTTATATATGAGACCGTTTGAATTCTTTGAGCATACTGCGGATGTTGGTATTAGGGCGTACGGTAAATCATTAGAAGAAGCATTTTCAAATGCCGCATTAGGAGTTTTTGAGATAATTACAGATACCTCAAAAGTAAAACCTATTGAATACCGCGAAATTTATTTAAATGGATACGATTTAGAAAATCTATTATATAAGTGGATAGAGGAACTTCTTTACCATTATGATTCTGAATTAATGGTCTTCAGTAAATTTGATCTCATGATAGATCAAGATTCTATTATTTTAGAAGGAAAAGCGTGGGGAGAGAAATTTGATGGTAAGATACATGAGCGCAGAACAGTAGTAAAAGCAATGACTTATCATCAACTGTCAATAGAAAAGACGGAAAATGGATACATCATCACTTTTGTCGTAGATATTTAGATAGATTTTCTACTTTATATGTACAATTTTTACAGAATTTAGTTTGTTTTTTATCCACATCTTCCACTGTATTGCTGAAATTCATGACGCAACCTATTGTATTACAATGACCCAGTCCTAATGTATGACCTACTTCGTGAGTTACTTCCTTCACTACTCTTTCCATAAATAGTTCTAGATTCGGTTTTCTGTTATAGAATTCTTCTCTTAATCTATTAAGAAAGACAATAGCAAAGTTATCTATAGTTAATCCAAATATAAAGTTATAACCATTTATGTAACCGTCAGAATCTGCTATGAATATTATGGAGTCATAACTAAAGTCGTATGTAGATTTAAGGAAGCTCAATACTTTTTCCGCGTTGTATTGTAATCTTTCCCAATCAAAAGCAGAAATGGGAAGATATTTCCTACTATCGAGTAGTATATCAACTTCTAGTCCATAACCTGAAAGATTATTAATAATCTCATCTATTATTGATTTTTCAATGTAAGTTAATGTAACTATTAAAATCTTCATTTTTTATCACCTACTGTGGGGATCTCTGGAGACCCTACTTCATCGAACCCCTAAATATTTAGGGTTCTCCAAGGGTGTCGCCAGATCCCCGTAAGAAGTAATGACAATAAAAGTTAAAAAGTCATATCTATATTATTATAATGCCGCCGTAGCTCAGCCCGGGAGAGCGCCCGGCTGAAGACCGGGTTGTCCGGGGTTCAAGTCCCCGCGGCGGCATTCCCCTTATTCTTCTCATGAATTGAAAGAGATTAACGTTCTTATTAAGAGAATTATCGGAAACGCCCGAGGAAGAAAATGGAAACGAATATATCAGTTACGTCTCAGATATTTATATCAGAGTGTTTAGGTATGATAGACGTTTCCAGTTTAACTGAAGAACAGAGGATAAAAATTGTAGAGACGGTCCTACAAAAGGGCATCTCGTATGAAGAACTAGGTATAGACAGAGTAACATGGTGGAGGTATAAAAATAAGAAAAGGAAAATACCAGACGAAGTAGTCCAAAAGGCAACTGGTTATTTAACATCGGACGAATTCCTTCAATTAACTACCGGAGTCGATACGTCAAAAATAGGAATTAATGAGGCTATAGGGGTAATCATAAAAGCTACCAAGGATCCGGAGTTTCGAGAACTGTTTCTATCAATGTTACAAAGGAGCTTAGGGGAGTTCATTAAAGCAGCCTCTTACTCTTATCCGGTAACTTCTGAGGACCTACAAACTTTCAAAAAATTAATAGAAAAGAAGAAGGCCAAACGCACTTCAGAGGATCATTTAAGATATATAAATAGAGTACTTGCGGACAATAACTATGTAATTTCGCCCGATAAGATTAAGGATTACTTATTCGAACAAGAGGAGGAAAGCGAACACAGAGCCAGAAAAATGGCTATTGTACTTAAGCTGTTTATCAAAGAAATAGTAAAGCCTAAAGATCCCATTCTTGCACAAATCCTCTATTATTCCTTTTCAATACCTCAACCTAGAACCAAATATAAGCCAACTATCCTTTCAGTAGACCTCCTTAAACGGATTTTTAGCGAGATTCAAGAAATAGGGAGTAAAACTTACTTTTTATTAGCCTCAGAGACCGGGCTGCGAACCGGAGAATTATTCCGTCTATCAATTGAACAGATTGATTTAAAACATAGGGTGATTAGGCTGATGAAAGAAAACGAAACAAAGAGAGCTTACATAACGTTTTTACACAGAAAAACAGTCGAATGGATAGAAAAGAACTACATTTCTTATAGGGAAGAATACATAAGGAGGTTTTGGGGAGGGCCCATGGCACTGGGACAGGACGTAGAAAAATGGAAGACAAAGTTCTTCCCTATGAATGAAGATAAGATAAGAGCTGAGATAAAGACAGCTATGCAGAGAGCAGGCAAAGTATTCAGGCTATATGACTTAAGGGCCTTTTGGGCTAGCTATATGATTAAACAGGGAGTAAGCCCGATGATAGTGAATATTTTTCAGGGCCGTGCAGCACCAAATCAGTTTAGAATCTTGCAAGAGCATTACTTACCTTTTTCAGAAGAAGAGCTTAGAGAAATATATGAGAAATATGCCCCAAAACTATTGAGTTAAGGGTTCTAAAACCAGGGTAACTTCTCTGTTTTCCTTCATTATTCTTTCCCAAACTATTGATAATTCCTTTGGTAAGATTATAGCATATTTGCCCCCTCCTGCTTTGAAAGGCTTTCTGACTCCCAATTTCAGCGTCTCGTTTTTGTCTATTATTGTAACAAAAGCAGGGATCGGGAGAAGGTCATTGAAGTCCTGTGGAATGTAAATCGTATAATAAGTATAGTTTCCTTTGGTCTTCCTATATACTCGACGTTTTGGGATAACTAATGGCATTGTTAGTGCCATCCCAGTTCACCCGGTAAACTCCCCGGTTTCCTCTTTGAGCTTTTCGATTATCTTTTTCAGATGGAGGTCCTGCTTTTCCTTGCTTGATATCTGCAAAGCTATTTCTATCCCTCTTAATAGTATATCCCTCTGACTCCTTAATTTTTCATTCTCCTTCCTAAGAGCCTCTAACTTCTTCTGTAATACTAACACTCTGTTCTCCAGGGCAGTGATTGTATTGATCGCTCTGCTGTATTGAACTTGCAGCTCCCTGTTTTCCTCTATAATTTCGTTAATTGTCATCTTTCTTCACCAGTGTTTTCTGCTGGAACAGATAGAATTTGATAGCTTCTCTGATAACTTCGCTACGCTCTTTTCTGTTATTTACACAGTATAGATCTAGCTTCGTCAAAAGTTCTTCATCCACTTTGAACGTTACAACCCTCATTTAGCTCACCTCCTCAAATTCTAAATATTCTAAAATTTTGAATTTCATTATTTTTCCGTTTGAAATAATCTCAAACGGGATATTATGCTCAGAGTCGTTTCCCCTTATTGTAAGCTGTACATTGTTATAAAGCATCGCTTCTACGATGATTTTGTTGGGATCAAATTCGAAATTGAGATATTTCGATAGTAATGATGCTGCAGTATTCTTTATCTTTAGTATTAGTATGTCAATATCATCTTTCGTTAATAATAACTCGTCAGTCATAGCCATTTTCTTAACCCCTCCCTTCTCTCTATCTTCTTATTCCTTCCCTCTTTCTCTAATGCTTCTAACAGTTCATCTTTGTATTTCTCTAACCAGAATTTGTATTAGCTCGTCAGTGTACTGGTATGCTATTTTTTCCAAATCTTCGTCACTAAGCTCAACGTCATCAATATCTATTTCAATGTCGTCATAGCATACGATTCCATTTTTAGTACAACTGCAATTATTGTACGCTAGTTCGTCAAACTTCTTCCAGTTCATCTTCATTCCTCCTCACCAAACTGCTGTACTATCTTCAATGCCTTCCTTGCCTTTTCAGCAACTCTCTTCTTCAGCCATTCTAGTGCCTTTTCGTTAGCCTGAACTATCAATAATACTTTTTCATCAGATAATCTTATTTCATGATTTACGAGCTTGTAGTACGCAGTTTTGCTTAACTCTCTTGCCTCTACTAGTTCCCAGATTGTATCTGCGAACTCATCCGCGAATTCCTCTTTATCTTCTACGTCTAATAGAGAGATTAAAAAAAGGATATTTTGGGTTTCCCCGTGAACAGGGGTGTTTTCCTTTGAAACCTGAAGTGTGAACATTTCTGTTATCACTATGATACGTATAACGTATTAGGTATATAAATTTTTTGATACGTAAAGCGTAGAGTATGTTAATATTCCTATAAAGCAATAGTAGTTATATGCCGGAGAGTTTGGTTGTCAAAGATCCTAAATACCTGGGTAAGTTCATAGCCGTGGACGAGGACTTCAATATTATAGGGTATTCGGATTCGAAGGAAGAATTGAAGAGAGAGTTAGCGGAAAAGGGTTATAGTATCACAGATTACGATATAATATATGTCCCTAAATCCCTCCAAAAAGATTCTAAAAGTGATTAAATTTTCTGATTTTTACGGAAATCTTATTCCCTTACTAAAAATAAGGTTTGAATGCCCCAAGGTGGGGAAAGATAAACTAGTGTTAGGACTGATAGATACAGGCAGTAGATACACAGTAGTTAACAAATACACTGTTAACGAATGTTTTACAGAAGATGAGATAAAAGGTAGACATGTAGATAAAGTGATAATCAATAACAAGGAGCACTATAGATATTCGTTTAGGTTAATCTTTCCTCAACTTGACAATATAAGCAATATCTTTAATGCAGCAGTATTAGAATATAGTCCTTTTCCAGAAGAAATAATTCCGGCTATAATTTTAGGTAGAGAAGATTTCTTACGTAATATTATATTGTGTATATATAAATCCGAATGGATGACAATATATATTGATTAATAGTTCCAGTACTCCCACACCGCTATTTATTATTTTGTATTAAATGACCAAACATGGATAAAGATTGTTATCTAAAAGGATTCGAGGATTGCTTAGATTTAGTATTAATAGAATTGAAGAAATCTAAGAATTTAGAGGAAGCAAAAGTACGCATAGAGGTAATCTACACAGAGTTAAAAGAGAATAAATACGAGGTTATAAGAAAAATGCTAAATTTGGATTAAACCTCTACCGAAGGTTTTTGCGGGTGTTTGGAACTTTCATTGACTATGTCAACTATTTCTTTTAACCTCTTAGCTACTTCCTTCCCGTATTCCGTCAAAAATATAAGCCTTCTTCTTGGGAACGTATCTTCCCTCTTATCATAAACAAGACCTAATTCCATTAATTCGTCTATAGCTTTCTTAATCGCGTTAGGATTACTCCCTGTTTTTTCAGATATATCCCTAAATGCAGACCCATCTTTTTCGAGTAAGAATAACAGTACCCTTTGTTGCATTTCAGTAAGCTCTGTACGTTTCACGTAATAGACTTATACAATATTATATAATTAATATATGTAAACTGCTACGTGAAACGTATAGGAATATTTATATATTAGATACGCTATACGTATCATATGAAAATAAGAGATCAGTTGATGTACCCGACAGCTAAGATTTTACTAGTTTTATTGGACGGACCAAAGACGGATAAGGAAATAAGAGAAATTCTTGGAATGAGCTTGACTACGTATCATGAAAACATAACATGGCTGATCGCAAACGGATATATTGAGAAAAAGGAAGAAAGATATACACTTACTGAAAAAGCCAGGCAACAACTAATTAAGACGTTCTTGCCATTTTCGAGATATATAGAGAAATTGAAAGAAACTGCCATTACATTAACTTAAAAAAAGAGGGCTAATGGCTGGAGGGGTGATCAATGAAAGTATTCTCTGCAATTCTTATAAGCATTACGCTGTTACTCATCATCTTCTTCATCATCTTACAACTGGAATTTCTCTCAAAAGAGAGTAAACTGGGGGGTTAACATGCTAATAGCCATGGGACATACGGTCTATGGAGAGAGAATAAGAAGAGATTTTCCTAATATCTTAGTATATCCTGAGTTTTTCGACTCTAAGAGAGAACTAATCCAGGGTGATTTCAAAAATTATGTGAAGAAGCTTTGGAATCTGAGAACTATTATTAAAATCGCAATATATCCCGACTACATCTACTACACGCTTACGGTCCCGAAGAATGTGGAATACATTATTCCGGTCCATTCATTAAATGAAGGAGTAGTAAGGATTTACAAACAGTTAAGCAATTTTACAAAAGTCTGGTTGGGCTTTGCATCAAACGAGAAATACAGAGACTATGAGATTACTGATTTTATTGAATTTGCTAAAAGGCTTAACGCTAAGAGGTGGTACCTCGGCGTATCAACCAAAAGAGAATTAAGAGAAGCAATACGATGGAACTTTGATGGCCTAGACATAACTACGATGCTTCTAGGGAAGTTCGAACAGATAAAGAACTTAGATTATGTGGTGAGAAAGCTCAGGGAACTACTAAACTATACAAAATCTCAGGGATCCCAAAGGCAAACTACTCTTTATGAATTCGTTAACTGGGGGGTTTACTGAGATGAGGAAAAACACTCCTGCAAAAATCATGAAGTTACTAGAATCAGGTCCTAAGTCTGCAGGTGAAATAGCCTCAGTTCTCAATATACAGTCCAAAGAAGTATATCCGTGTGTTAGGAGATTAGTAAAATGGGGATTTGTTGAAGCTGAAGGAACAGCCAATTTAAGGATATACAGACTTACCGATAAGTACTATCAGTTTAAGGAATATGCGGAAAGAGCTAATCTATCCGACGCTATTTCGGAGTTAGAAAAGATACTGAAAAGGAAACTGACAAACGACGAGATATACGCATTAGTCTGGCTCAGGGTGAGACTATGGAGACAATAACACCGCTTTTTAGATCTGAAAAGACGCTAGCTACATTTGAACTACTTGCGGATCTCAGGCCCCACACTGCTGCAGAAATAGCTGCATATATAGGAATAGATGATTCACGCGAGGTCTACCCCAGGCTAAAACGCTGGACCTCTCTGATCGAAATAAGGAAGATAGGGATCAGAAAGAATATTTACAGACTTAAGGACAGGGTAGTAGAGGCGGTAAAGAGAGGACTAAAGATATCAACGAAAACTGAAAAGGTCCTAAAGAAGGCTGAGAGGGTAATGAGAAAGACTATGGGAAGAGAACTGACTGATGAGGAGAAGGTAGTACTTGAGTTCCTTATTAATTATTATAAGGAGACTGGAAAGAAGTGGTATGAAGGGAAAGTAGAACCTGTAGTGCAGACAATTGCCAGGGTAAAAGGGTTGGATCCTAGTGATGTTGTTTCTGCGATACTGTCTCTATATCAAGCAGGGCTGATAGCGTTATGGCCTGACGCTGATAGGCCTAAGAAAGTGGCCGTAACTAAAACACTTCTTGCATGAGAGAATAACAATTAGTTAACACTATCAACCTTTTTTCTCAATTTTGTAAAATAAATTCTAACAAGCGTTAACTCCCCAGTTTAATTTGTAAATTTTTGTCTAAAAGTGTAATTAACTCTTTGAATAAACTCCTCAGTTTATTAAAATAAAATTCAATCTTCTCTAAAAAGAGATATAATATATATAACTACTACCGAAAACATTCCAAACACATTTACTACAAAACTCACTTCACTTTTTACTTTCAATTTTACGTATTTTTACATAAGCTAACATATAGCAATTGTTTAAGCTAATTGAATTTTTTATTTCACTTTTAGAAAAATTTTAGAAGATGAGAGGCCTTACACTGAGGAAACTACCCTGGGCCTACTTTTTCATTCCAAAATTCACTGGGCCTTTCACTTTAGTAGTAGTTAATAATAGTAAACTCCCCAGTTTCTCTAGAAAAAAAATTCAAACTTTACGCGGTCCTTTTCTATATGCGCACTTCACTTTTTTGCATACTTTATGAAACTTACTTTTTCACTTTTTCTTACTATTTTCGCAATTTTCAATCTATTATTTCTTTCATTTTTTGTCTAATTTTCTACTTTGAATTTATTTACTTTTTATCGCAACGCTCCTTCGCCCGCCCCAATTTCACCGGGCCCCCCAGGTCAGACAGTCAGTAGGTCCAGATTAGAAGTAGGTCCAAGGGATCCGATTAGTTAGTAGGCCCTGTAGGTCCATAGTAGGTAGGTCCTTTTAGGAAGTAGGGAGGGGTTAAGGGGCGAAGCCCCTTATACATATGATTAGAGATTAGAAGAGTTAGAGAGTCAAGCTGTTAGAGGTCCTCTGTTAAGAGATTAGATAGAATAGCAGCTTAGAAACTTTGAAGAATAGCAGTTAGTGATGTTTGTAGGATACAGAGCTGTTTAGAAATAATTAGGTTCAGGTTAGGGAGTTAGTTTAGAAGTAAGAATTTAGGTAAGTATAGTCAGAAAGCAGAAGAAGAGATAGATTAGTCAAGAAAAAATAGAGTAAGTAAAGCTGCAGAAAGCAGATTTGTTTTAGAAAAACCTATGTAGATTCTTAAAAAAGAGAATTTGAGAGTTAAGAGAAAGTAGGATAGTTTTGGTTAGTGCGTTAGAAGTAAAGAGAAAAGAGAGGAAGAAGCAGAAGCAAAGAGAAAGTAGTTTTGAAGAGTTAGTCGGATTAGAAAGAGTTGTAAAAAAGCAGAGTTAGTTAGACAGAAGATTTGTAAAGCGATTGGCAGCAAAAACAAAACAGAGACAGATAAAAAGAAAATGAAGTAGTTGAAGAGAAGATGATTTGTAAAGCAAAAGCAAAAACAGAGACAGAAGAGTAGAGATTTGCAAAGCAAAAAGAGAGAGCAAAAGAGAGATTTGTTAGTAAAGATAGAGTAAAGTTAGAAGTGAGTTAGAAAAGAAGCAGAGAAACAAAGTTAGAAAGAGAAAAGAGAGTTTTAGGGGCCGGGCGAATAGCCCGAAATTGAAGTTAGAAATTTTTGATAGAGAGTAAGAGAAAAATAAAAGAGAGGGGGAATATAGATGAAGCGCGGAGCATCCAGTAACATTGAGTAACATATTCGTAGCATTCAGTTATAATAAGTAAAAGTTCAACCGCATTGAATAGTTTATAGTATATAATTGCAACTATCTGTAGCATTTTGTGAGGTATTTAAACTTTTAAATATATTATATAAGAGAGCATGAGTGAAAGTAATTTAAATCAAGCAAATCAAAATTCTGATAATAAACAAGAAATAGAAAAAAAGAAAGAAAAGAAAAAGAAAGCTAAGGAAAATGAAAAAGAAATAGTATTAATACTTCCAGATAAAGCTAAAACATTTAAAGCTAAAGTAGAAAATTGTATAATTCTTATTCTTAAAAGTGTTGATATTATAAATGAGAAAGATCTTATAACTAGACTTATTTTAGAATGCGAAACTGCTAAAGAATATTTTAAGAAAACACAAGATGTCGGTTATCTGAGGATAATCTTATGGAAGATGGCACGAAAGGGAATAATAAAAAGGGCAAGAATCCTGGGTGACGGAAGAAGAAGATACTATTTATTGCCAGAAAAACTGGAACAGCTGAAGGACAGAATTATGCAGGGGCCAGGGGAATAACATAATCTGCGCCGCCCATGTCTATTCTTAAGTTAAGCTCCTTAACGTATACGTTTTTTATCATGTCCTGCCCCCTTGAAAATCTCTGCAGCATTTCTATATATTCGCTATCAATGTAGTATTTATTATCGTTTATTTGTACTAAGTATTTGCTATCCTCTCTGCCAATTATATCTATGATCAAATCCTTCAGCGTTATCCTTGTTAACTGGGGAGTTAACTCTGGGCCTTTTGTACTTTCCTTACTTTTGTCTGGTCCCTCTGTAAACTGGGGAGTTAGTTCCAGTCTTTCATTAACAGTTTTAATCTCAGCTGGTCCCTTTTCGTTTCCATCGTTATTATTAGTAATAATATTTTCACTTTGCTCTCTCTCTTGTTCATTTCCAGTAAACTCCCCAGTTTTTGCAGGATTTTCTAGTTTTTTGTTCTGTTTTTTCGCCGTAAACTCCCCAGTTTCTATCTTCTTCTTTTCCTTCCCTTTCATTCTTACAGAAAATATCTTTACTTTATTCTTATAATCTTGCGGAATACTTTGATCCTGCATGAAGCTATCATAGATCTCTTTCAGTTTTGCAAATTTATCTTCGCTAGTCCAAATGTGAATCTCTTTAAATAAGTTCATAATTGGGATATACTTCTGCATATTTCTTCTGACTTGCTCAGGATGAACTTCTATTTCGTTAGGCGATTCAATTTCTATAGCAATCGCTTCGTTATAGTGGGGTCTGAATGTGCTTTTATCAACTAGAAACGCTACCAGGTCTGGTCTTATATCGCCCTCCTGCTTGCCTCTTACAACCGTGTAGCCTTTTTCTAGATATTTAGTCATCACTCTCATAGCAATCTTTCTACCTTCTTCGTTATCTACAATTCCTTTCAATCTGAACAGCCCGCGATTGTATTGCAGTTTTAGTTTGTTTCCAATTTTTTCAGTTGTTATATACTGATCTTGTTGCAATCTCGCGATAATTTCCCTCAGTTTTTCTCTGTCAATTCCCAAATCTTTTAATAAATCAGCCTGGAACGTCATATGTTCAGGTGATTTCCATATATAATATAGGATATATTGTTCCAAAGGCTTCGGCACTTCGCAATATCTTAGCACAGGGTTCAGCATTGTCTTCGAATCTTTCTTCTCAATTTTAGGTGTAAATTTCTCAGCAGTTTTTTGGGCTAACTGCTTAGCGTTACCTTCAGAGCCAACCTTATCTACCCTGTCTATCAGAACTTTCACTGGCGCAGTCTTTTCGCCCGGCCTTGCTCTCATAAATACTACTGCCTCACCAACCGATAAGTTGGGGACTACTTCGCTAAGTTCTTCGCTAAATGCTCTATCTAATTTTATTGCTAATTCCTGCCCCCTGGGGCTGCTTTGTGCCATAATGAATTTCACGTTAGTATTTGATAGTACATGCTCCAAAACTCCTGCCTCTTCTAATTGCGCCAGGTTCTGATTCGCCATTATAAGATGCATTCCGTACTTTCGTGCCTCAGCTAGGATTTCACTTATATAAGGCAGATGAGCGACATTCTGGAATTCATCTATATAAGTCAGGATTGGCATTCTATCAGAAGTCTTGATGCTCCTCTGTAAAACGTGGTAAAATAATGATGTTATTATAGAAGCCTGAACTAAATAACTAGGAATCTCGCCTAGCTTGTTTTTCCCTGTATCAAACAACACTAATACGTTGTCTTTCAATATTTCGTCCCAATTGATAGTAGAAGGTCCAGTTACCTTCTTCAATATTTCATTCTCTACAAATGGCTTAAGTCTGCTCAGCAAAGATATGAACGATTGGGCGGGCATCTGCTGAAGTGCTTCTACCTCTTTTTCAAACACCTCGTCGTTTATGTCTAAGTCAAGTTCTTCATTACGCAACGCTAAAACCAGTTCGTAAATGTCTGAAAGTATGGGGTTGTCAGTTTTTTCGTAAAGCTTCGTAAGAAGAACTTGGAATATGTACTTTACGTTCACTGCAGTCTCTACTAGGCCTAACATTTTTTCGAGAATAGCAGTAGCAATTGATACACCTAGCGAAATGTTATCTTTTCTGTTCTCGAAAACGTTCGGCAATTGCAGAGGATTAATTGCGAAGTTTGGTATAGAAGCGTCAAAATAATAATCAGCATAAATTGAAAGATCTCTAGCCAAGTCATGGTTTGGGTCTATAACAACTTGAGCTTTCTTCTTGTTAGTCAGTTTTTTCATTTCTACAACAAGCTTCGTAATTGTTGTTGACTTACCAGACCCAGTAGCTCCTACGATATAAAGATGCCGATAGAAATCTTCTAAATCAAGTCTGAAAGGCGTACCATCTTCCAGGTGACCGATCATTATGTCATGTCTTTCAACTGTAGTTAACGGCAACTGAGCAGATCTAGAAAATTCAATTTTTACTACAGAAGGATTAGGTACTATAACTAGTGTCGGTAGCGAAGATCTGTTCATGTTTAACCACAGGGTTTGGTATAGAGATGGAAACGTAGGAAGCTTAGGCGGTATATACAATATATTATATATTGCTTTCTCTCTTCTCTTCCTCAAGAAATAGAAATCTAGCAAGTAATTTCCTAGAATAGCATTTCCGTCAGTCCTTACTGGGAAATTAACATACTGTTTAAACTCATCAGCAAGCAATAAAACCCTGCTTCTATCGGATCCTAAAATTGCAACCCTCAGATAAAACAGATCTTCCCTCATTTTGTTGCGTATAATCTGAGCTTCAGCATCGATATCTTCTGATGGTACATTGTACTTTTGTCTTGATTTTTTTATTGCCAACAATCTGTTCATGTGTTTTGTATGTAGACCCCTTAGACGATTGTCCAACACAGCCCACACTAAAAGCCCATCACCTTTTTCGAAGTCGTTCAAGAAGCTGTGTAAATCATGAACCTCTAAGGGATATGGAAAATCTCTTTCTTTCTTCAGCAAAAATTCAACGTAATATTGGAAACTGGGGAGTTTTTTCGCTTCATTTATTCCGAAATATTGCGCTAAGGATTGTTTAGCAGTTATCGTATTAACGTAAAAATGCAGATATTTCTCACCTTGATAATATAGCACTCCGAATGTTCTTCCTAGAAGATTTATCAGACTAACTTTAGAATAATCAATATCTACCCTGGGATAAAGCTCATACCACCTCATTTCATCACCACCGCAACTAAAATTACTACTGCAAATAATACTATTACAGCCGAAACATATTTTCTAAAAGCAGTAAACATATGAGACGTCAAATACGTCAAAAGAACTGCCAGAAATATAAGAATGATGGGACTCAATTCTTCTGCTTGCATTTGCGTTAGTCCTAAGTATTTTGCTAGAAATGTGGTTATATACTGTAAAATTTCATTGTACGCTTTATATATCATACCCAGTACATTGATAGATATCATCACCTGAATCAAGGAAAATACTTAAATATGAGGACCCGAAATTTTCCTAATACCTTTGAATGATAACGCCATTAAAACCACCTCAACTTATCATCCTCTCAATAACTTTCCTAACCTTATCCTTCACGTCAGAGATCTGAGCAATAACCTCATCGTCAATAACTTTGTTAAGTAGTCGATATTCTTTTGAGTGCTTAATACCTCAGTCATTTCCTCTCACCTGGGATATTAAGTAATCTATTAGGGATTCTTTGGCTTTCGTTAGGTATTCGTATGCCTCATCATCGTAGCTCATTGCAACCTTCATAGCCTCATTAATGTGATAGATTGCTGTGATGATTTCTAGTAGTTCATTACCATTAACTTGTCTCTGTGCCTGCATTCTTCATCCCCAGCTCGCTATGTCCTCTTCTATCTTCATTAGTTCGTTTCTTGTCTTCTCTACTTCCTCCTTAACCTTAGCATCATTTAATAACTGCTTTAGAGTTTCGATGTGCCAGCAGTGTCTTCTAAATGTGTATCCTTCGCAATCACAGGAAGCTTTAACAGTCTTCAGAGTTAGAGGATCTATTACTAACCTCGTATAGTGGGTTAAATTTGGTCTGGACTTACTTTCTATATCTGCACTTACGATTATTCCTTCACCAAAATTGTAAAAAACATCTAACCTTTTGATCGGATTTTTGGGGATTTGTGTGGAAATCATGTTTGTTTCATATTTTTAAACACAAAACAAGTATATAAATGTTTCTAATTTAAAAACATGAAACAATAAAACACGGTATAGGTAGGCAAAGTTATAGCTTTAGAAGTAAATATTTAATTTGAGAGTATGTCGGAGAACATTAAGCTCGTAAGAAAGTATTTGGCAATAGATGAGAATAGGAATATTGTGGCTGAGGGTAATTCGTGGGAGGAGGTTGAGGAGATAATGAAAAAGAAGGGCTATAAAAGAAGTCAATACGATATTTTAATCGTCGTTGAAGGAAATGAGAACAAATACATCACGGGAAAAAGAGCAATTATCCTTACAATTTTAGAATTGGCTAGGGAAAAACAAATTGTATTGTCTAAAACTAAAATACAAAAATTAGTTTTCTTAGTCCAAAAGGAATTGGGAAAGGAATATTTTAAATTCGTACCTTATAAGTACGGCCCATGGAGCTCTGAATTAGCCGAAGAATTAGATAAATTAGTAAATGAAGGAATAGTTAAGAAGTACGAGAAGGATTCATCGAATTTCTACGAGCTTCAAACGCAGGCCGAAAAGGATAAAGAAGTAGAAAGGAAGGCAAATAAGTATATTAGTATGCCTTTAGAATACCTTCTAGCCCTTATTTATGCAAGGTATCCAGAAATGACTGAGCTGAGTGAGATAAAGGAGAAAGTTAAGGAATTTCAGAAAAGATTTAATATATTGTGAAGAAAAATGGAGGACATTCTTCAAAAATTATTAAATGAGATTGAGAAATCAATTTCAGACTATGAAAAAAGTTTTGGTGATAATAAAGTATTTACAATAATTCTTGCCTACCATACGGGTAGTTTCTCTCCTGCCTCAATTTCTAGGCAAGATGTAGAGGTTATCTATACTTTTTTGAAGAATAAAATGAAATTCATAGGGAATAAAAAAGTAGAGGAATTTCATGTAATATTACATTCTAGTGGTGGAGATCCAGATGCCGCATATCAAATAGCCAGAATTATAGATAGGATAGGTAACTCTATAGCTAATTCCGTAGTTTATTGTACCCCAAGGTTTGCTAAAAGTGCTGCAACTCTTATGGCTTTAGGTGGCAATAGGATTATAATGACCGAAATAGCGGAATTAGGTCCTATAGATCCACAGATATATTTTGAAGGGCAGTGGATCTCAGCAAAGACTGTAAGGGATTCTATGAAGTATATGATTGGAACCCTACTAGACCTTTTAAGGGAAAAAGGAGGAGAGATTAATTTTGGCAATGTACCAGGGTTGCAGCAAGTTGTGAATAGTATCGTAGATAGTATAGTTGGAAGATTTGTAGGTATAGGTGAGTACGAATCGTTAATAAGTTATATAAAGCAATTGGCTAAGGAGCTCCTCGCTCTCAGAATGTTCGAAAATCCTTCGGAAATAGATAATATTGTGAATAACCTCATAGAAAGGTATTCTTCACATGGGATGGTAATAGATTATCAAAAAGCTCAGCAACTGGGTTTAAGGATTGAAAAAGTAAACGATAACATGGAAGATAAGTTATTGCAAATATACTCTAATCTCGGCAATCTATTTAAATATATAGACATGTTAGGTTCTGGAATATCAGAACAGATTAATCCCCAATATATACCAACGTATCCCTGGAACATAGAGCATGGTATTATCTTTCTACCTTATCCAAATCAATGAAGATTAATCATAAGGGCGGTTAATTTTTAACTATTAAGAATATCATAGATTTTCTTTAAATATTCGGAGATTTCCTTACCCTTATCTGTTAATCTGATTATCTTCTTACGCGGAAATTCTTGTTGTTGTTCTTCTTTGGCTAATCCTATTTCTACTAAGTAATTTACCGCATCGACTACGGTCTTTGAACCCAATTTAGTCCTCTCTATTATCTCCCTAACACTCATACCCTGGGAATCCGATAAAGCTATTAGTATTTTCTGTTCTGGGTTAAGGAACTCTCTCTGTCGCATTTCGAATTTCAAAAGGAGAAACGTTATTATTAATCTGAGCTTTCTGTTTTGAAATTAAAAAACCGAAACATTTATAGCTATGTTTAACTTTTAAAAACATGAAACAAGATGCCCACTCTAAACGAGTTTGAATACCCTATATATTATTTAGAAATATTGAAAAGACTGAACGAACCTAAAGGCATAAGACAATTAGAAAAAGAGACTGGGCTTAATTATCATAAAATATACAACGCATTAAAAAACCTGGAAATAGACGGAATAGTATCTAGAAGAGATGCTGGAAAGGAAAAGCTGTATTATCTAACTGAAAAGGGATATGAACTTTTAAGAAAACTTAGGGTGATATTAATTGAGTAAGCTGAAGGAGTATAAGATAATTTCTACAGATCTCATTAAGGAAGTTGAGGAGTTTAAGAACTTCGTCCCTGAAAATAACATGTATGATAAGATTAAGGAGGACATATCAAAGAACGGAATAAAGGTACCGCTTATTGTTAACCAAAACTATGAGTTAATTAACGGATATACAAGGCTAAAGATAGCCAGGGAACTTTTCTAACGTTTTATATTCTCTAACTCTAGCTAATGCTTCTTTAGGATCATTAACACCCTTTAACATTTCAGCTAAACCCTAGCTCACTGCTTTCTATATCTGATATACAAAATGAAAAAATACACAACCGCGGTTTCGTATATTTAAAGCAGAAATTGTAAAAAGTGAATAGCAAAGTCCCTTCAATTTTTCTCTTAGAAACTCCCCAGTTTTTCCAGTTCTTTCTCAGCTGTACTACGTAAAAATTCAGATTTTTTAAAAAACTGGGGAGTAAAAGCGTCGTAATCTTTATATTTTTCGGAATTCAAAATAGAATTATGGAGCAAATAGTAGATTTCCCAGACCCAGCAGATTATAACTACCCAGAAGAGGTTAGACTACCAGATGGAACTTTATTGATGGGAAGAACACCTGGCGAAAGTCCACTAATCATGAATAGGAAAATCTGGCGATTATATCCATCATTTAAAGCAATTAGATATAAGCAATACGATGATGGGACATATGATATAATACTACAGTCGACGCAGAACGGAATAACATACAGAATGCCGCAAGATCCTATAACAGTAAGCATCGTTGATACTATTTTACATAATCCTGGAATCAAACCTGAAGAAGTCATGGGTACTGCTTTAGCATTACAACAACAGGCTGGTGTAGATCTTTCTAATGAAGATAGAATGTTTGCTTGGGCGTTTTATGTTTATGATGCAATATCACTTCTAGCAGTTTATGGTTTAATTAGAATAGAAATGTGAAAAAGAAAGAAAAAACTTTTTACTTTTTATGGATTTTGATTTTGTTGAATTCCTATAGTTTTTCTTTCTAATTTGATATCTGGTTGGTAGTTGTTTGCTCTAAGCATTGAAGAACCTATTCCTAGTCTTCTTTGAAGGGACATATCGAAATGTCTAACAAATAGTGCTGTATTCTGTTTCAGCGCGTCAAGGAAAGCATGGAATTTCGTTTCTTGTGCCATTACATTTGCTGTTGCGGATGATTTTCCTCCAGAAATACTATTTCCTCCTATTGTTCCACGTGATACCACAGTACCTATTTTTGAATTTCTAGGAGTCAGTCTCATTCCAGTTCCGTAAACTGTGTTTCCTATTCTGAGATTTTGATTTCCTGGTAGCGGATTGATTGTTCTGTTGGGGTTCGTAATTTGTTGCGCTCTGAAACCAGATGGTAATGCCTGACGTACCCTCCCTATTGGTGCCTGTGTTTGCACTGTTGGCCTGTTCATCACCCTTTGCACCGTGGGTGGGATTATAGCGTTCCTAATCCCTGATAATGGTGAAGATTGCAGCGCGGGGGCTATTGCTACTGCTGTAGTCTGCGCTGGGGCGGGATTATTTAGTGTTGCTGGCTGTGGTGTTGTAATTGGAGTTGGCCTGTTTAGTGGTACATTACTGGGTACCTGGTTTGGTCTATTTCCCTGTAGCTGTGTAGTTCCAGATGATCCCCCACCCTGTATTTGGGATCCGCCTCCTCTAAAACTTCTGCTTATTATCCCTCCTCCTCCAGTACCTGCCCCTATCCCTCCGAAAGCTATTCCAGTAGTCCATGGTAATATCCCCATCGTCAATGGTGCAAAAGCTGCGGCTAATCCTGTCAGTAATCCAGAATCTGCCAGAATGTATATTGCTCCTGCCGCAATTATTCCTCCTACTGCCATTCCTAATACGAAATACGCTATGAATTCCACAACCCTCCTTAACGGAGGCCATAACCATAATGCAGCCAAGATAGGTGCTAGAGCAATTGTAGCAGATATTATTAAATATCTTGCCAGTGCCAAGTCGAAAGCAATTATACTCATTTCTAGTAGTGTTGCCGAAAAATCAGCAAGAAATGGCACAAAATATCCTGAAGCTATCCCTCCTGCGATCCATCCAATCAGAACACCTATAACTGCATTTAAGAATGTCTGTACGCTAGAACTATTCAGAATTGTTGCTATTATACCGTTTATTATTTCAGCAAATCCAGACCATATAGAAAGGGCTCCTGCAATTAGTATAGAAGCAACTACTATGTCCTTAACTATTGTAACTAGGTAACGCATTAGTTCTGTTTCCATATCAAACAGAAACCGCCAGATTGCTAAGATTATTACTCCTATTACCGCTATTGCTCCAGCATACTGATCTACTAGACCCGCTAAACTCTGCATTGCTCCAGTGTTAGGCAATATAGTAGCGAAATTTATTATATCAGCAATGAAATTAAGCGAAATTCCGTGGGCTGCTGCGCTTGCTGTTAATTGATTTAGCTGAACATTTGTAGGTAAAGAAGATGAAGAAAATAAAGAAGATGCTGATGACATTAATATAAACATGACCGCAACTAATCCGATCATTTCAAATCCATGTTCTAGATCCCCCTTAGCAACTAAATAACCGCCATAGATCGCTCCTATACCAAATGCTACTATTGCTAAATCTATTATGTAATTTGCTCCAGGTAAGTTCAACACAGATGATGGAATTACACTATTTACTTGTGGAACTAAATAATTTACTATTGTAAGAATTAATGCACCTCCAGCAGTTGCCATTATTAATTTTCTAAATCCTTCGTGAAGATTATGTTCGGCACTGATTTTCCATGTAGCTATGATTATTTCTATTCCTATCGCTACTAATGCTATCCATTCTGCGTATCCTAAAGCAGTATAAATTGCACTCATTTCATAAGACTAAAAGAAAAACCTAAAATACTCAGTTAGATTTCTTCCTCCTTTATAATTCTCACGTTCAGTTTCTTTATTCCCGCAACGAATTTAGGATTAGAAGTTATCAAGATTACTTTCTCAATATCTTCGCGTA
Organism: Sulfolobus sp. E5-1-F; assembly: GCF_009601705.1. NCBI lineage: Archaea > Thermoproteati > Thermoproteota > Thermoprotei > Sulfolobales > Sulfolobaceae > Saccharolobus > Saccharolobus sp. E5-1-F. Next base: position 1,625,751 of record NZ_CP045687.1, read on the forward strand.
GAAGAAATTTTCTTGCTAGCTTCTTATCTTCAATTTCAATCCTATAATGCATTAATTCTTTTTGTGTATTCCAGGCTAATAAGTACATTCTTATTTTTTAGAGTATTACATGCGATCCAGGGGAAATAATGATATCACAATTATCTGTTTCCTTAAATTCAATTTGTTTTATCAATTTCCTCAATGTTAAAGGATCATGAAATAATTGTAGATCCTGTTTATGTATTTGTAGAAGATAATGTGAAAAGATTTGAGAATGTGTTGAACATCAAGATCCCGAACTACATGATAATGCAGATAACGTACGATTTGAAGAAACTCTACAAAAATAATGCTAAATATAAGTACAGCGTTTCTTCAATAATTGCTCTTCTTTATCATTACAAAATGATAAACTACAGAGAAGCATTACAATTATTGAAGCTATATAGCACATGGAAAAACGATTTAGAGAAACCCTAAGGCTGTTAAAGCCGAAGAAAGCAGAGAAGAAGAAAGTTGTTTGCCCGAAGTGTGGGGAAGAAGGTTACGTAGTGATAAGTAAAAATTATGTATATATCTCTCACTATAAGAATAAAATTCTAACAAAATGTTATGTTGGAAGGATAGAGGGGTTAAAAAACTTTTTGGTATAGGAAAGGAAAAAAGGATTACCTTCTTTAGACGAAGAAGTTCAATATTATTGAAATTAATGATATTATTACTCCGCCTATAACGCTGTACATTAAATCTCTTTTTCCGCCTTCCATATCATGAAGCATTGCGATCTTAATTCCAGCAAGTAAAGCGCCTACTCCTATTCCGCCTACAATCCCTATCCATGATAAATATCCCAGAATACTTGTTAATGCGTTGGATGTGGTCGGTGCGGTTGGCGTTATCGATACTTGTGCGCTAACTATTATCATTCGTATTAACATTATCGATAATATTGCTAATGATATTTTAGTTGATCTAGATATCCTTATTATTTTTCTTAACAACTTCTTCATTTTTCCCTCGCCCTATTTTCTGCAAAAATTTATATACCTTCAATCTTCTTCACATTCTTTCTCTCTATAAGAACTATATTTGATAATTTCACTCCGCCCTCTGAAATATCTTCTACAACAAATTCGCTATTATCAAGAACTATTCTGTCGCCGACTTTGATTGCATGATCAAAAATAGTGATCGGAGCTATTACAATCATTTTGATTTTAAGCAATTTTTTGTCCATTTTCAGGATTTCCCCTATAATTTTTTGTCCATTTTCAAGCTCAATCGTGTACATATTCTCACCAAGATTATCAATAAAACTTATATTCAGCAGTATCATTGTACGACAATTTCAGTGTTGTAGTAGTATTATAAAATATGATAGGTGTTATATTCAGATAATAAGTTCCATAGTGAAAGATAATTGTAGTCGGTAGCGGACTGTATAGCGTCACGTTGTTATACGTGCCGTTAGGGATCTGCCAATAGCTGAAGTACTTGTATAAGCTTGCTATGTCGCTTAGATATGTATAGTTATATTGCAGAAATACAGTGTTGTTAAGCCAATATTCTGGAAGATCTTGCACGTTAACATAGACATAAGACCAATTGTTTATCCAGTGCCCTGCAATGGGATAGAAGCTTGTCACGTTATAATAATTTCCTATTGTTACGTTAACAGGCATCAGATTTTCTAGAATTAAAGCTAGATTGATATTTGCTTCATACTGCGTTCCGTTTTCATCCCACAGTGCCTCGATCGGATATTGATGTTGATAAGATGAAGAGATATTTCTAATATTATGAGCAATTAATTCTGCAGTTATTCCATAAGCCTCTGCCTTCCAGAATTTAGTGTAATTGTAGTTTAGATGTGCTGTAACATTATCTGTGAATTGAATTGTGAAATTATAGATATTTTCTGCTAATAATCTGTATTCAGTCCACTCCAGATATTCAAATGCATAATTATTCTTGAAAACTTCTGAGGGCGGAGGATGAATGACAACGTAATCAGGTACTGGAAATGTTGTTATGTTTATCGAGAATTTGAGAGTGTAATTATATCCACCGTATTGGTTTTGAACTATAGCTGGTGTTGCGTTTATCCAACCTACAAGCCCTGTATAATTCCTTTTTATTATAATATTACCGTAATGCATGTCCATTATTAGTGTATCATTTGCGAAGACTTTTACATATTCCTTGTAAGATTGATTCGCGAACATTGTATATGTCAGTGAAAATTGATAAGGTCCGTCACCATATCTTAATAATTTATAATAAGTATTATTTTGAAGCCACGTTAATGGGTTCGTGCCATTGTACGTATATCCTTCACCTTGTAGATTTACATAAGAAATTTCCATGAAGTTTGGTATATAGTAACGCATTGACGCATAATTTATGTACCAATTACCGTCGCCAGTTCCTGTAGCTCCCCCTAAATATATTGTATATAAGCCGTTTTGTAACGTGGGGTACCAATCGAAGTTTGAAAGTGCAACACTAAGTTTCACATATTGCCCTGTGTTTACATTAGCAACATATGCTGTAATTATTCCGTTCTGAAGTGTTACGTTAAAATATAATAGCTGTCCTATGCGGTAACTTATTCCTAACCCTACGTATGATATTTGATATCTCACATTTCCGTTAGAAATGAAGAAGTTTACGTTAGGTCCTAGAGGATCAAACTGAACAACGATAGCATATGTATTAGCAGGAAACGCTACAGATCCGCTGTAGGGAAATCCAGAGCCATAAATAGTTTTTTGAATTGAATATATATTGAATGCCCATGATGTTACGTAACCATATGCTATTCCAATATAGAATCCGTCTGCAATACTTGGCGTATTACTTTCTGTTGCTCCTCCCTCTAATGCAATAGAAATTCCTCCCTGAATGTATAGATATTTTGTGAAATATATAAGACCAGAAGACGCTGTTTGAGCAGGAACAAAAACTAAATAGTTACCGCTTATGTAAGGATATGAATAAGTTATTCGATAAGACTCACCATAGACGTCATAGAAACCAATTTCGTTAAATGTTCCGCTAGGCCAGATATTGTATTCCGTGGGTTTTAGAACTACAATTGTGCTATTTATTATAGAAAGATGAGCGGTTACATTAGTAGAAGGTGTGTAAGTATTATTATATATCGTCACATTGAATTTAGATATGTTAAATGTAAGATAATTCTGTGTCCAGGTTTCATTCTCTTTATCAGATAGTGGTATGGTGTAAGAGTGCATGATTCTATAGCTAAAAAATGACGCATTAAGGAACTGAATTAAATCCTCGGCCTCCCAATAGCGGACGGGACTTACCAACGTTGCGTTCAGTTCTAATATCTTCTTCAGTGAATCAATTATGTTCATATTTCCAGTTTGATTGACGATTGGACCTAAAGAATCCTTAGTGAGATTTGATAGAACTTTGAAGTGCTGTATCTTAGCATATTTTATAATATTGTCTAGGCTTAAGCTGATGTTATAGCTAGTAATATTGTAGTGAATATTTCCAGAAGCTGATGGAGGTGAGGGGGATTGATAAAAATAATTAATGTTTGCAAACACGGCTAAAAGAATGATTAAACCTAGAAAAAATACAGAATAATATACGTATCTACTTGCGAAGCTCATTTCCTCACCACCGAGAATCTTTTCCTTCCTATTTTCTTTTCTAATTCTGCTTTCTTTTTGTAAATCTCTTTGAGCTCAGCGCTTATTCTGCTCTTAAGCGCTTTATCGTTAATGAGCTTTATTAATGCTTTATCCTGAGTGATTTTTTTGTTATAATATTCTAGTAAGACACTGTGATATTGTTCTTTCAGTTCTTTCAATTTCTTCTTGTCTGTTGTTGTCTTTATTTGATTCCTTAATTCATCTATCTTCTTCTTCAGCTCATTTAGTTCTTCGTTAGATATCAATTGCACTTTCTCAAATTTTCTGAGCTCAGCATTATTCTTATTCTTTAATTTGTTCAGTTCTGAACGTTTTTTGTAAAGTTTCTTTATTTTTTCTGATATTTTCTTTCTTTCAATTTTGTTTGCGCTTTTCATTTTTGTTCTCAGTTCTTGTATTTTACTATCAATATTGCTTATCTCAGCCGAATAGTATTCTATTTCATATTGTAATAGATCTGTCTTTAACATCAGCTTCTTAACTAGATCTTTTTCATCTTTTATCTGTTGTCTTAACGAAGATATTTTTATTTCTAATTCTTCAGTGTTCTGTATCTGTGTTGTTGTTGGTACTATTCTCATGCCCTTAGATTTTAAAGTATAATAGTAGAGCATTGCCTGCAACTGATTCTCAAATGATAATGCTCTATCAGGTCCAAATGCTATTATCAATGACGCTATTATTACTATGATTCCTATGGCAATATCATCTATAGTTCCTTTCCTGATCATTCCATATCCTAACATTCCTCCTAGTGCTAGTGGTAATAATTTTCTTATCTTGAAAGGACCAAGTTTTTCATTTAGAAGACTTGAGTCTTTTATTATAGTTACTTCCCTGAGCTTTACCATCCCATTTCGATAATGAAAAATATTTAAATATAGGACTCCGCCTTTAGCCCTATTTAAATATTTGTCTTAAATTGGCTGATGAAGCTGTTCAACTTTCAAAATCAGAAAAAGAAGGAAGAAGAATACAAATGGTACACAGTAGAACCGAGCCCGTTCCAATTATTGGCTCAGGAAGATCAGGATAGGCTAACTAATAATTTTTCAAATTTATTGAATTCTGTAAATGATGCAGTAATATATATAAAAAATGTATTTGATGAATATGAATACGAAGGAAATCGATACCAGGTGTTGATAACTAAATTTTTCTTTGGGACAAAAGAAAATTCACCAGGTTTCTTCAATATGAAAGATACTGGGGATCCACTAAAAGAAAGGCCAAAAGTTAGATACGAATATAGGGACAAAGTTCTGTTAGATGACAATACTTATGCTAAAGTTCTTGTTGTGTATAATTATCCCGACTATCTGCCAGATGGATTCGTTTATGAATATACTGGAATTGCTGATGAAATTTTCATGAAATTTAGACAAGTAGACCAGTATAAGGCAATCAAAATGATATCAGCTGCCAGATTGAGGGCTGAAAGTCTTTTGACTGGAAACAGGGTTACGCCAGAAATTGAAAGAAAAGTTCAGAAATTGAGAGACCTATCTTCTACGATTGGAGGGTCATCACGTCTGTTTGAAATTTATCTATATATTATAATAAAAGGTAAGAATGAATTGGAGCTTTCAGAAAAAGAAAAGCGTGCAAAAGAAATAGCTAACGCTAGGTTATTGTCTGTTGAAGCACCACCCTATATTCAAAGAGATTTGTATGAGTTGAAGACTTCTATAAGTGCATTCACTTCGTTCTCTGTAGAGAAAAATTACATAGATAGTATAAGTGCGGGAGCTTTCTATCCATTCATTTCTGAAGATTTAATAGATGAAAACGGAATATTTCTAGGTGTTTCTGGCTCAAACTCCCCAGTTATTTTCAATCCTTATGCCAGAAACAATTACAATATCGTGATTTTAGGCGAAACTGGTTCTGGAAAAAGTATCACAACTAAAGTGTTTTTGAGAAGGCTTAGAAAGAGGATGAGTATCGGAATCAATGGGATAGATCCTGAAAACGAATATGTTAAGGACGTTGTAGCCAAAGAATTAGGCATAACACCAATTATAATAAGGCCAGGGCAAAAACTAGGACTAGATTTGATGAAATTCGTGAGAGAAGGACTGATTGACGCTACTGATGCGGCAGAACTTCTAGCAGATCTGTACTATGTTCCGCAGGAACTGAGACCGAGACTAAGAAGGCTTTTTGTATCTTCCGATGCGGACACTATCTTTCAATTTGTCGATGATCTGAGAGAAAGTAAAACTGAGGACCTTTTGAAGTATTTAGATGGGATAGATGCGCCTCCAGATAGTCAAATTTATGACGGTACTCCAGTAAATATTACAGAAAATGTAGTATTCGGAATAAAAGAATTGAGGAACCAGAGGCTGAAGGTAGTAGTGAGCGCCCTGGTCACGTTGTTGTTACAGAAGAAAATGCTATCTGGAAAACAACTGCTTTTCGTTGATGAAGCATGGATTTTCAGTGAATATCCTGCAGTTCTGAACTTATTACAGGAAGTCGCAAGAAGAGGAAGAAAATACGGTGATATATTCATGTATGTAACGCAGAGACCATGGGACGTTTACGCAACGCCAGAAGGTAGAACGATACTAGAACAATCTGCTACCGCAATTCTACTAAGGCAAAGAGCAGTAGCTACTGAAATTCTTCAAAAATCTTACAATTTAAGCCAAGCTGAGATAGACTATTTGCTGAATGCAAATCCAGGGCAAGGAATAATCAGAGCGGGAAATTACAAACTATCAATTCAGATTCTGCCTACTAAAGAAGAACTAGAGAAATTCTCTACATCGCCAGTGGTGAGCTAGAAAATGCTCAGCCCAATAGAAATTATAAAAATATTTTTGCTTACATCAGCGATAGTTTTTCTATTTTTTAGTGCAATATATTATATTCTATATTTAGCACAGGTTCCGAATTTCAATACAAAATCAATAAAAGTAGTAAGTTTCATTCTTCTACGGTAGACCCAAAATCACCTCCATAAAAATAAATCTATAGTATTAATAAGTGTTTCCTCAAGATTAAATATAAAATCCTTTAGATCAGATAAATCGTCTAGAAAGCAGAGGATGAGCAGCAATCTAAACTCCTCTCTTGTCATGACAAAAGAAACAACAAGCCTCGCCACTCGTGGCGGGGTAAAAGTTTTTAAATACTGAGTACTTTAAAGTATTGTGGAACTGAAGTCCACGAGACATGTAAAGTATCTCTGTAACTATCATTTTGTATGGATACCGAAGTACAGAAGAGACGTTCTCAGAGGAGATATCTCTGAATACACTAAACAAGTCTTAAAATCAATAGCTGAAGAATTAGGTTGTGAGATAATTGCACTTGAGGTAATGCCAGACCATGTTCATCTGTTTGTTAATTGCCCACCTAGATATTCGCCATCATACCTAGCAAATTACTTCAAAGGGAAATCAGCAAGGCTCATTCTGAAGAGATACCCAGACTTGAAAACACGTGGGAAGCTATGGACAAGAAGTTATTTCGTTGCAACAGCTGGGAATGTTTCAAGTGAGATAATTAAGAAATATATAGAAAGTCAGTGGGAGAATGAAGAGGAGTAATATCGTTAAATTGTTTATTGATAAAGAGACTAAGAAGAGATTACTTGGCTTATTAGAGGTATATAGGGCTTGTTGGAATACTGTTAATTATCTTAGAATGCAACAGTTTAAGAACCACGAAAAAGTAGATTTCGTAAAGACTGAGAAAGAAACATATGAGAAGTTTAAGCAAATTCTCAAAGTTAATGCACAACAAGTTACAAGAAAAAACACTGAGGCATGGCGTTCTTTCTTTTCTTTGATAAAAGAGAAGAGGCAAAATAAGAGTCTAAAACCAAGACCACCAGGTTATTGGACACGCGGTATAATTCTTGTAAGGAATGATAGGTATACTATTGATGAGGAGGAACGTGTAATATATTTGAAGGATTTTAAGATGAGATTAAAGTATTCTGGGAAGCTGAAGTGGAGGGGAAAACAAGGTAGACTCGAAATCCATTATGATGAGGTAAGAAGACTGTTTTATGCAACCATACCAATAGAGGTTGAAGATGTTAAACTAAAAGAGAGTGGATTAAAAGCATCTATAGATTTAGGAATAGTGAACTTAGCAACAGTGTTCATAGAGAATGGCAAATGGTTTCTATTCAGAGGTGGGTCCGTTCTCTCACAGTATGAATATTACAGTAAAAAGATCGTCATAACACAGAAAAAATTAGCAATACATAAACAGAATAGAAGCAGAAGATTGAGCATGTTATACAAAAAGAGAAGTTTGTTCATGAGACATGTAATAAATTCGTTAGCGAGGAGGGTAATGGATATACTTAACAAGGAAGGAGTAAGTGAGGTTAGAGTTGGTTACCCTAAAGAGATCGCGAAACAACATGGGAATAAACTAACTGTGAACTTCTGGCGGTATAATATAATCATACAGAGGCTTAAGGAGGTTGGCGAAGAATTAGGGATAAAAGTCATTGAAGTTAGCGAGGCTTACACATCTAAAATTTGCTCCTTGTGTGGGGAAATTCACCCTCATGGAAGGGTTCATCGTGGTTTATTTAGGTGTCCCCACACAAGGAAAGTGATCAATGCAGATCTGAACGGTGCTATAAACATACTACATAGCCCCGAGTCCCAAGGAAGCTCCTATAGAGGGATAGGGGTAATAGGGCTGAAGACCCAGCCCGTGGTCTACCGCTGGACGAATGGAGCGGGGTGGAGGGATTTCCCCTCCACTAGCTATGAAGTAATGAGAGTGAAAGCGGTAAACCACAAACCTATGAACCGCTCTAAGGGAACCCCCGTCCTTTAGGGCGGGGAGGAGGTCAGGTTCTTAAACACGGTGTAAAGCGAGTAGAAGATCATGGCCAGCACGAAGATCAACTCGCGGAAGATGAACTTGGTGGAGCTCGTGAAGGGAAGGAAGGCCTTGATGTTCCTGTAAGACGTCTCAATGGGACTCCTAACCTTGTTGTACAACTTCAGCACTTCCCTCTTGGGTAGGTCGAGGTTGGTCGCCCTCGCGAAGTACACCACGGTCTTCTTCCTCTTCTTAACGATTTCCTTACCATACACCAGGAGTCTGAACTTGACCTGCTCTTCCTTCTTATGCCTCTTACTGTTTGTCGTGTACTCTCCGTCGAACTCCTCGTAGATCTTCACGTCCCCCACAGGACTCCTATCACGAACTTGAACTGCGATATGAACTTGAGGACTTCCACGGTGTAGAATCCCGCGTCCAAGGTTACGAGCCCCACCTTGAAGCCCATTCCCACAATTTGCTCCATGAGAAGCTTCACGATCTCATCCTTGCTCATCCCGTTAACTTGGGGAACGAAAGCTAGGAGGAGCACCATATTCTGATACTTCGTGGTCGCGGTAGCGTAGTTCCACGAGTTCCCCTTGGCTGAACTACCCAGTCCCTCCACCGGCTTACCATACCACGTCTTGGTTGTCCAGTCTATGGAGATGTCGACTTCCTTCACTCCCTTGAGTATCTCCATGGAAATCCTCCTCATGGACTCTAATAGCTTCTCGATCACCTCAGTTCCCTGCTCCTCCACGTAGTTCCTCACGGTCTGTGGTGACACGTTATACCCTTTGGACTTGCTTTCCACGGAGTCGTTCCACAAGCACGCGGAGACCAGAACTCTCGATACCTCCTCCGCCTTTCTTCCCTTGAAGCTCAACATGGAAAGTAATTTATACCCTACTTGTTGTAGATTATTTTGGTGAGGAAGACCAGGTGTTATCACCTTGTCTTCACCACGTGATAATACCGGCTTCCTCACCTTAAATCTTTCTTCAATTAATTGCGTTCTTGTCAAAGCTATAAATTCTATTATTTTTCAGAATCTGATATTACCCAACCAAAATTATTTTTTGTAAAATGATTTTGGGTCTACCGTTTACTGAGAAAAAGTGGAGTGCGCATATAGAAAAGGACCGCGCAAACTTTGAATTTTTCTATTAAAAAGTAAGATAATTTCAACTGTGCATATACGCGAGAAACTCCCCAGTTTACACAATATTTTCTAGATTCAGATTTTCTGCCTTAAGGTGTTCTACCTAATGATGTTCGTAAATAATATACATATCTATTTATACATGAATAGATTGTCAACACTTTCTACTCGTCATTAAGCATATAATGATAAAAATAAAGAGTATAAGACTAAACAACGACGTAAATTAATCCTGCCCGGATCCCAAAAATTTTAGTTGCAGCAGCTCGCTCTTGCGATAATGACGACAAACCTAACACTCTGTTAAGCCTGATATACCCGGGTCAGGAAGCCAATTTTTGAGTCCTTCAATGGAGGTAACACTCTGTTAAGCCTAGTTAAGGTTTAATAAGGAGAAATTTCCAATACAATTTTATGGAAAGTAAGATTGAGAAACACAAGAAACGCTTCACAATCACACAGATCGTTTTGATGGTAATGGCAAAGGCTCCGGGAAGTTGCTGCAGTTTGGAGTACCTCAGTGAGAAGACGTCAGTGGATAAAGATGAGTTGTTGGTCTATCTGTCCAGGTTAGTAAAGAGGGGTATAATAGAGAGGAAGTGGCACAGAGGAAGGGCAGGGAAAGAGAGGATGTACTGTCTGAAGTACAAGGAGGAGATACTATGAGTAAACCCGACGATAAATTCCTAGAGTATGCCAAAGCATTTTTAGAAGTAGCGGAATCCGATCTACAAGCAAGCAAACTTCTCTGGGAAAATAACTATCAAGCTCAAGCTGTATTTTATCTACAGCAATCAACTGAGAAGATGTTCAAATCGTTCAGAAGTATGTACCAGTATTTCCTTGTAGAATTTTTCGGGACTATTACAGAGGAACTATTAGCCTCCAGTAGTAGTAAACTTAATAACTTAAAGACGCTTCTTCAGTCGTTAAATAAGGGATTCAAAGATCGGAAGATAGATATACATGGACTAGAAGGTTCGCTAAGAAAAGACTATTCTCATGATCTACAAAAAGGACTGGCAAAGGATATGGAAGAGTTAAGGGGCAGGTTAAATTCCAATAAAGATATTTTTAAAGAAATTTTTTCCTTGCTGGGATACGCTAATTTAGCAGATTCTGTCGACGGGGTAGTAAATTGGCTACAAACTAATTTATTATCAAGTGATAGTGTGGCTAAAAGTAAAGGCCAAAAAATTAATGACATAGATTTAAAGCTGAAATCATTTAACGACGTTGCCTCAGCCCTAGAAATATGTTTTGATCAGTTCATCCAGCCACTAGCAAGACTCTCGCAGGATAAGCCGTCATCCAATCAGATAAGTTCCATTTTGCATATGGTGCCTCGTGCGTTATTTAGCATTTTAATATTACCGCTAGATTTATATGAAATTGCTTTCTACTTGGCAGATTTTGAACAGAAATCAAGATATCCTCAAGCGGATAGTAATAATAAGACCATAACAACTCCTGCTAATATTATTTCCAAAGAATTCAGTAATAAGGGGCTTTATGATCAAATATATATAATTGCGGAGAAAATTTTAGATAACTTCAAAAAAACTAACGACTTTCTATTCAAATTGCATGAGAAGATCACACAAGTGAATTATCCGATAGACAATGTTGTCGATGACCTCCTTAGGTTAATGAAGCTATTTAATTCCTTAGTGCCAGAATTAAAGAATTCCATACAGGGTTTTAAGAATGTTTCTGGTCCGAAGAGCTTCATTGCACAGCTTTGCGATCCTAAAATATTATCATCTTTATTACAGAATATGAAATAGCCAAAGTGAACCTTGGAGTTAACGCAATGAAACACTTATGGGCTATTCTGACTTTCATATCTTTTTTTTCTTCTTTTTTACGGATCAGATCTTCATTCTCTCGTGAAACGTCTAACGTTACTAAAACACGTTAACTGGAAACTTTTTAGAGATCGGGTTGTCCGGGGTTCAAGTCCCCGCGGCGGCACCCTCAGAATTTTTGCCATATTTCACTATAAAGGACTGTTCTTAACTTTTCTAGATTGTTCAATATCATAATTATTAGCAAAAGATTTTTTAGAGCTGTCAAGAAAGTCGATTATATGACCGATATCTTAATCGATGCAATAGATTTAAAGAAAGTATACAAAACTAAGAATATTGAATACATTGCATTAAGAGGAGTAACTTTGAAAGTAAAGAAAGGAGAGTTTCTCGTTATTGCAGGTCCTTCTGGATCTGGTAAGACAACCCTTTTAGACTTGCTAGGTCTTTTAGATTCACCTAGTGCTGGTAAAATAATAATAGATGGAAGCGATGTTACAAATTTTGACGAAGATAAAAGAGCAATTTTTAGAAGAAAATATATAGGTTTTGTATTTCAGTCATATAATTTAATTACGTATCTAACAGTTCTTGAGAACGTTGAATTAGCTTTAGCAGCTGTAGGAATTCCTGTATGGAAAAGGAAGGAAAAAGCAGAAGAGATTCTATCTATGATACCCGGTATGTTAGAACTTAAGAATAAAAAGCCTAATGAGTTATCCGGGGGCCAGCAACAGAGGGTTGCTATAGCCAGAGCGTTAGCTAACGATCCCAAAATATTACTTGCAGATGAACCCACTGCAAATCTAGATTCGAAAACTGGTGAGGCAATAGTGGAGTTAATGAAGAAGTTGAATGATGAAAAAAAGGTAACTATTATAATGGCTACTCATGATCCCGATATGATGAAATATGCTGATAGAATTGTGTATATTAGAGATGGGTTAATTGAGAAAGAGGTGATACAGAATGAGTAAAGCACTATCTCTTATTATTGTATCACTATTTCTACTATCACTACTATTTATTCCATTAGCGTCCTCCGGTACCCAATCATCTTTTTCAGCATCTTCACAATGGCTTACCTCTCCACCTTATGTAACTCCAGGTGAAAAATTAGTACAGTTACAAGTGAATTTAGTATATCACGGAAATGGGAATATAACTAATGTGGAAATTTTTCCAGTAGAAAGTGGTCCTTTTATAGTATATCCATCTACACAAACATACACTCTTTCCTCAATACTTCCCAATCAGCAGTATTCGTTCATATTCATTGGAAATATTACACCTAATATACCTTTAGGTGTATATAATTTCTATCTCCAAGTAATATATCTGGAAAATGGAGTTGAACAGACACAGACGATTCCAGTACAAATCCCTATTCTCGGATATGTACAACTTTCTGCAATAGCCCAAACTAGCGGTACAATATTTCCGGGAGAACAATACGTTCCAATAAATTTAGTAATATATAATACTGGTACTGTTACTGCTACTAACGTAACTCTATTCTTAAACTCAACATATCCATTGCAATTCATAACTAAAGAGATAAATATACCAATTATTAATGCAGAATCTTCAGTTTCTGTTCAAGCAATAGCAAATATTTATAATAATGCAACGATTGGTACATATAAAATACCACTTACGGCTTTAGTATATAGTGCATATCATTCGCTAAACGTTTCAGTAGTAATTAACAGTAATCAAACTATAGGAGGGAAGCTAATAACTCCGTATGTTATCCTCCCCGCTGGTTCAAATCAGTTAGGAGTCCCAATAACCCTTCAATTAATTTATACTGGTCCAGTTCAAGTAACTAGCTATTCAATTCAACTTACGTTACCGAATGGGTTTACTAATATAACTGGTGGAAATTCCGTTTATGTTAATGGTGGCCCATTGCAACCTTATGAGGAATTCACAGTACCATTTACTATTAACATTCATAATGCATCTTTAGGTGCATATACTATCCCCTTAAAGATAACTTGGAACACTATAGAAGGTAACGGTGTTATTGTAAATACAGTACAATATATGACATTTACTGTGTTCCTTACGGGTCAACCAAATATAGAAGTTTCTCCAGAAACCTCTTTACTATATGCAGGAGAAGTTAATAATATCACTTTAGTTATATCGAATGTAGGGACTGGAAGTATATATAATCTATCCCTTTCAGTTTCATCCCAACAAGTATCTATTCTTAATAACATACCTAAAATACAATTACTATCTCCAAACCAATCGGTCAAAATACCTTTAGAAGTTTATGTGCCGTCTAGTTATCAAGGAACTCCTATACAATTAGCCATTTCAATATCTTATTTAAATTCAGTTTATCAACAGTCGCAATATCAACAACAAATAGGTCTTTACGTTTCTCCCTTAATATCACCAAGTATCCCTATTATAACCACTTTAAATCCAGCCATAATATCACCAAATATATTCGCAACAACGTATCTTGTACTGTCAAACACGTTAAATACTACGTTGTATAATATATCAGCTACCCTTTCATCATCAATTTATATAAACTCTACTGCGTTCAACTTAGCATCATTGAGGGCTAATTCTCAATACAAGTTACCAATAACTGTCTATGCTCAAAACCCGGGAACCTATTCAATTTCAATTTCAATTGTTTATTACCAAGGTAATATAGAAAGGCAAGAACAGATTACAGTTCCAATTTATATTATGCAAATTAATTCACCAACTATACCAATTTTAATTCAATTTAATTCTTCTACATTACTAACTGGCCAAGTAGAGTATACAAATATTGCAATACAAAACACATTAAATCAACCACTGTATAACGTTACTATATCATTAGCTACTCAAGGAACACTTTATATTAATATAACTACAATAACTCTACCTATGCTTCAACCATTACAAAAATTATACATTCCAGTAGAAGTGTATACGCAAAGCGCTGGAATTATTAGCGTAAGTGCTAGTATCTCATATTATCAAACGGGACAACTGAAGCAAGCTCAAGAGGTTATTAATGAGTTGGCAGCAGGCTCAGTTAATATTATAATAACTGGTGTTTCCACTGTTCCTTCGATAGCAGTAAGAGGTAGTATAGTTTCAGTTACTGCAACAATCTATAATTTTGGTACTGGTCCTGCAAACGGGCTCACAGTAACAGTATTTCCACCTAAAGGTATTGTGGTAATAGGCCAAAACACTTACTATGTGGGTAATTTAGGTTCAGATACGTCATCTACATTTACCTTTGCATTTAGAATACTTAACTCCACTAAGCCAGGTTCTTATGTTATTCCTATAGAGTATACTTATACTAACGATATTGGGCAAGTTTTACATTCATATTCAAACATCACGTTACAAGTTTCAAATAGTTCTTCTAGTTTCTTTAGCTCGTCGTTTAGGAGTAGCAATAGTTCACACACATCCCTAATAGATATATTAGGCATAATAATCGCAATAATTATAGTTATAGTCTTAGTGATAGTATTTTTAAGAAGAAGGAGGTGATTTTTGATGAATTCATTAGACATTTTATGGCTAGCATACAAGGGATTAGTATCTAGGAAAGCAATAGCGATTTTAGCTATAATATCAGTTATGATAGGAGTAGCTAGTGTAACTATTCTAGTAGCTTTTACTCAAGGTGTGAGCCAATCTATCTTATCAGTTGTGGAGGCACTAGGACCTAATACAATTTTGGTTTTACCTAGGGGTGGTGCAAGTTTGACTCAAGCTAGTGTAGCAACCATAGCGAGTTTGCCAGGAATAAAAGCAGTTTATCCAGTAGTTAGTGGTTTCGGCGAAATAAATGCTGAAGGACAACCATTAGGAGTCAGTATAATTGGAGTAGATAACTTATCTGCACTTCTTGGTCAAGTACTACTAGAAAGTGGGTCAGTTTATCCTCCAGTTACTTCTCCAGAAGCTGTAATTGGATCGGAAGTGGCAAACCCTGTCCCTGGTGTTTTCTTCTCTCCAGGTAATACAATTACCGTTCAAATTTCTAGGGGTAATAGTGTAACGTTAGAAGTTGTAGGAGTACTGTCGCCATCAGGTGCTAATCCTTTATCTAATTCTGAAACTTCTATATTTCTACCTTTAGGCGAAGCGATGGCTATTCTAAACAGAACTTCGTATAGCGAATTGATAGTTGAGGCTCAATCAGTTAACGATGTTAATAATATAGTGAACCTTATTGGAGAAATATATGGTAATCAATATAGTGTGATCTCAGTCCAGCAATTAATTAATACAGTATCTACTATTACGTCTGGATTTAGTTTTCTATTAATATCAGTTGCATCAATATCTCTTTTCGTAGGTGCTGTAGGGATAATGGCAATAATGTTAAGCAGAGTGTATCAGAGGATAAGAGAAATAGGTATAATGAAAACAGTAGGGTTGACAACTAGAGATATTCTTTTAGTTTTCTTGGCAGAATCTGGGATTATAGGATTAATTGGGGGAATAGTAGGTGTATTGGTAGGATTAGTGGGTACTTCGTTTATCGATCTTTTATCAGCGATAACATCTCAATCTGTGTCTAGTAGTTCAGTCAATACAAACACAGGCGGATTTAGAGGGGGTGGTTTTGGGAGATTTGGTAGTGCATCTACTTCATCTTCATCTTTCTTTACATTTAAACCAGTTATTTCGATAGAAGCTATTTTAATAGCATTAATAGTAGCAGTTGCTGTGAGTTTAATAGCGGGGATTTATCCAGCTTGGAAGGCTGCAAAGCTTACAGCGATTGATGCGATTAGAAGAGATTAAATTTTTGTCTTTATAATGTATCATATAGCGTAGAGCTTAGTTTTTAGGGTTAGGAAGGAATTTGTATGTGATGATGAGAGGGTCCAATGATTTGATGATTATCGCTGGAAAAACTGATAATCAGAAAGCTTAAAATAAACCTTTTATAAACAATTTTTAGTAAAGATGCGGCCGTAGTCTAGGCTGGATTAGGACGCCGGCCTCCCAAGCCGGTGATCCCGGGTTCAAATCCCGGCGGCCGCATACATCTTTTTATCTGAAAGCTAACTGTGAAAGTTTTATCTCATAGAGTAAAATTGCTTATTACTATAAATTATTATTATAATACCAACTATTGAGCTCTCTTTTTTTATCGAAGAATACTTTTCATACTCTGATGAATATTCATATAATTCTTTCTAATGTTATAGGCTATGATTAAAAATTATTCATAAATCTTATGGAATACTCAATAATTAGTTTTAATTTTCGTTAATGTAAGGTTTCATTTACGAACTTATAAGGTAGTTCAACGATATTAAATTATAATAAATTGAAACCATACATTACAATACTATTTCACATAAACAGTTATATAATATATTTCATTATAGTTATCTCGCGGTTAGCTTGCTCGTATACAACAAATATCTGCCAATACCAAAACAATTTAATGATGAATTTTGGACTGTGGAAAAGATAGAACACATTAGGTACCTCTCTTTAACTGGCAGGCCTTATAAAATATTCAATGAGGATATGAATTCTTTAAGAATATTGGACAAAGTTAAATTTAAACTTGATAAATCACCTTCAATTTCTTTAACCCCAAAGGCTAATCTGGAGCTAGAATTTTCTGGAATTTACATGAAGTCTCCTTTATATCTAGGTGACATGTCGTATGGAGCCTTAAGTGGTAATCCCAATATAGCAATTGCTACTGCAGCTGATTTAACAGAAACTCTTGCTGGCACGGGTGAAGGTGGCCTACATCCTGAGGTTGCTAAGCATAAGAGAATTTTTGTGCAGTGGGCGTCAGCTAGATTTGGTGTTGATATTAGAGTTTTAACTGCTGGTATGGGCATCGTTATAAAAATTGGCCAAGGGGCTAAGCCCGGAATTGGTGGTCATTTACCGGGCAATAAAGTTACTGAGCCTATATCTGTCACTAGAAGAATTCCAATCGGTATAGACGCTATATCTCCAGCTCCTCACCATGATATTTATTCCATTGAGGATCTGGGACAAAGGATAGAAGCATTAAAAGAAGCAACTGGAAAGCCGGTTTTTGTTAAAGTAGCTGCAACTAATTATATTCCTTACATAGTTTCTGGTATTGCCAGAATGGGGGCAGATGGTGTTATAATAGATGGTCATGGAGCAGGGACTGGTGCTACTCCTGTTGTAATAAGAGATAACGTTGGAATACCAATAGAACTGGCCGTAGCTTCAGCTGATAAGATTTTAAGGAGAGAAGGCCTTAGGGATAAATTTACTATTATAGCCGCTGGTAGAGTTTCGTCAGCAACGGATGCTGCTAAACTATTTGCTTTAGGTGCTGACGTGGTGAGCGTTGGTACCGGGGCCTTAATAGCTATGGGTTGTGTAATGGTGCATAAGTGCCATGTAGGTTCATGCCCTACAGGTTTAACTGCAAAGATTGATGGAACTAGAGTAGTTGATGTAGAATTCGGCGTTAAAATGTTAGTTAATTTTATCAATGGATTTTCCATGGAGTTAGCTAATATTTTAGATAATTTAGGTTTAAGTGATATTAAGGAACTTAGAGGTAAAAGAGAGTTACTTTATGGCCATGGTTTGAGTAAAGATACGTTAGAAATTCTAGGAATTGAAGGTACGGAGGATGAAGTAAATCCTAAATTGGGAGAGTTATGGAATAGGAGACTTACTGCTTACATGCATGAACTGATGAATAAGGGAAATCCAGTAATAACTAGTATGGGTAGTACTGCACCACCTGACGTAGAGAAACCCGCTAGAATAATTGATTGGCTTAGATCGGATGGAGCCCAGGTTACTAGACCTTCAATAGATCCCTATAGAGAAGATGTAGATACTTCCTTTTATCTTAAAGGTGGAGATATATACCTATCACTCCCAATAATCTTCGATATTACTGATGCTCCTTTAGAGTATAAGGAAGCGTTTAGTTGGAGTGCTCTAGCTTTATCTTCAGCAGTTTTCGACTATGAAACTATTGACAAATATGCAGAAGTGTTCATAAGTAGTGATGGGAAAGGTATTGCTAGATGGAGTAAGAGTGACATCTACGAGAACTCATATCTTCTGATACCTGCAGATGAAAACGTAATAGACGAAGTAATTGGAATGGGCGTTCAAGGGTTTATAGTTGATGAGGATAGTGGCAATAGTGATTTGGAATTGGTAGTTAGTGCTTTAGATACTAAATTAAAGGAAGTCGGTGTTAGAAATCATTATGATATTTTGGCTAAATCGAGTAGACTCAGACATTCTGCGGATGCTTTTAAATTAGTTCTATTAGGTGCTGATTCTGTTATTATGCCTTATTTTATTTTAGAAAAAGCCATAGGTGAGGGAAATAAAGGAAATTTGAAAGAGAAAGCCTTCAGTCTTATAGCTGGAATGAAGAAGGAAATAGCTTTGCTGGCAGGTGCAGCTGGAGTTTATAGCGTCCAATCTACTTTGACCGGTAACCGGGAGTTATTACGTTCTATCAATTTGAACTATTCTATAAGGAGAGCACTTAGAATAAAACCAGCGGGGTCTTTATGATGGTTGAATACTATCCTTCTGATTGTGGTGTTTTTGCGATCTTAAGGAAAAGAAATTCTCCAAAAGTCAAAGGAAATTTAGTTGTAAGAGCAATAGATAGAGTTAGATACAGAGGTAGTGATAAAGGAGCCGGATTTGCTGTATTTAATTTGGAAAAAAGAAACTATTATGTTATTAAAGCGTTTTATGAGGGAAACCCAGCTGAACTAAAGGAGATGTTTAGCAAGTATGGTGTAGAAGTTAAGAACGTTGAGTTGTTAACCAAGTATTCGACTCTGTGTGATTGTAATCTTATTGCCTTAGGTGATATAAATGAGATTAGGAAGGCCATAAGGAATATAAATGAGATGATATGGAATGGTAAAGAAAGGAAAGGCAGAATATATAGCGTTGGTAGCTCCCTTCATGTGTATAAAGGTGTTGGATATCCTAGAGATGTAGCAGAAAAATATCGTGTTGAGGAGTTAGAAGGTGATTTATGGCTTGCACATACCAGACAACCCACCAATTCTCCTGGCTACTATCCATTTTGGTCTCATCCCTTTTCCTCGTTTAATGTTGCTATAGTCCACAATGGCGATGTTAGTTCATTCGGAGCTAACGTAGAATATTTGAATTCAAGAGGGCTAAGTAGTTTTGTAGGAACTGATAGTGAAGTATTAGCTTTCTTATTTGAGGAACTCATTGCTGAAGGTTTAACTATTGAAGAGGCAGTAAAGATTCTAATTAATCCATCAAGAAGATTCAATGCCTTACCCAAAGATATTGATTATTTGTATAGAAATGCTAGGCTCGATGGTCCCTTTACAGCAATTATTGGTTACGATTCAGGTGATGATTTATATTTGATAGCAATAGCCGATAGATCTAAGTTTAGGCCGGCAATAGTTGGTGAGGATGAGTCGTATTATTATGTAGCAAGCGAGGAGAATGAAATTAGGGAAATAAGCCCTAAAGCTAAAGTTTGGACGCTTAAACCTGGTTCTTACTTTATTGCATCCTATAAAAAGGGTATTATATCGTATGGAAGAAGCGACGAAGAGTTAAAGACATTTTCTCCTCCACCAATAATGGTCCCAGAAAAGTATGATATTAATGCCTATAATATAGGGTACAAGGAGTTAAATTATGAGATTCTCAAGTTAGCTGAAAAAGGAAAGAGAGAAATAACAGTCGCTAATGTTTTAGGTCATAGATATATTGGGATAAACCTACCGGCTAGAAACATAAACAATTTGAGAATCAACCTTTATGGTGTAGTAGGAAATGCTATGGCAAATCTAAACGAGGGTAATGAATTTTACGTCTATGGGAATGTCGCTGATGATTGTTGTGATACTATGCATGGAGGAAAAGTAGTGATTTACGGTGACGCGAGAGACGTTTTAGCTCAGACTTTTCAGAATGGTAAGATTTTCGTTAAGGGTAATGCTGGAAATAGGGTTGGTATTCAAATGAGGGAGTATAAGGATAAACGACCTTATCTTATAATAGGCGGTATTGTTGATGATTATTTAGGCGAATATATGGCTGGAGGTGTAATAATAGTATTTGGTAAGGGGTTTAACGGAGAACCAGTGGGAAACTTCGTGGGAACGGGAATGGTAAGGGGTAGAATATATATAAGAGGCAAGGTTTCCCCGTCAAAGCTAGGATTGCAACCACCCAAATATGAGGTGATGAGATTACTAAAAGCACTATTTGTAGAGGGTTTAATTTCTAGTGAGGAATACGATTCGCTGAAGAACGAAGAGTATATTGAGATTGTTAATAAGTTAGAAGGAGAAGCAAAGGAGTATGCAAGAAAATTGTTTGAAGAGAAAATCGGAGTCCCGACGTATGAATACAGAGAATTAACTGAGGAAGAGTTTAAGGAACTTTACCCGGTAGTTGATGAATATTCTAAAGATATGATGGACTACTCTTATACTGAACTTTTAAAGGAAAAGTTTACTGTAATAACTGCTAGAAAATTATAGAAGATATTTCGTTGAAGATATTTCGCTTGAAGTTTTCTTTACTGAAATTTAGGGCCCTATTTCTCATTTCCCTTCTTAACTCTATATTTTCCTTTTCCAATAAGCTCTTTAATAGAATAACAGCTTCTTCTATGTCTGAGTACGAGAATTCGGGAACGACTTCATAGGCCCCACTCTCTTTAGGGACTATTGGGATAACTCCACTTGCCATTGCTTCTATGACTGGTATACCAAAATGCTCTCCTATCGTTGCATGGAAATAGATTTTAGCCCGTGACAGCACCTTAAGCAATTCCTCTCTTGATAAATCAGTAAGAATTTCTACGTCAGCGTTAAGTTCTCTCTTAAGCTTAATTAACTTATTCAGATAGTCTTTTTCATTCAGGGAACCGATGATTATGCCTTTAACTCCACTTTTAGCTGCTAAAAAGATTGAATTTTCAAGCATTTTCCCTCTTTCTATTCTTCCTATTGTAACAAAGAAATTTTCCCTTTTTTCCTCACTATATGCTCTTTGGAAATATTCTATATCCACTGGAGGATATATTACTTTAGGCTCATTTATTTCATAAACTTCAGCTATCGCCTTTGCTGAATAGCGAGAATTTGCTATTATCTTTGCTTTTTTCGCCTCGTCTTTTATCTTATTTATAACAAGACGAAATGGTAATAAATAAAGTTTCCAAAAGAGAGATCTGGTATACTTGCTTGGCAAATTAGCTATTGAAGGTGCTCCAGCGTAAATTACATGTGGAGCTATTTCTGATAATGGTATAGGAACTCCGGATGCGTTTAGGTACAAATCTGGTTTTACCTTTTTTGCCGTATAATAGGTCAATAACCTTTGATACTTATCTAGCTTTGGTAAATGAAAAGGTAACGTATATATTGAGGGTATTGATGTATCATAAGGTTTTGCAAAGCTTATTGTAACATAATCTATTTTTCTTTCCTCTAGCATTTCAAAAAATGATTTATATATATTTCCCTCACCACTATAACCTCTACTCATTCCTAAGCCATGGGCTATTACTGCAACCTTTATTTTCCTCATATTTCATTATTACTTCTAGATGGTTCAGATTATAATACCAGTGGGTCCTAATGATAGGCTAGATTGGGTTAAAAGAAGTGTGAATTCAGCGTTATCACAACCAGTTGATAAGGTTATAATTTATGATAATAGCGAAAGAAATGATATCTATAATTTTTTTCAAGAATTGAAGGATAAATTAGTTTATATTAAGGATAAGAGAATGAAAAAGGTTAACATGGCTAGATTACGTAATAAGATGCTCTCACTGACTGACGATAAATACGTAATCATGCTAGATAGTGATGTAGTTATACCCGTCGGATACGCTAATAAAATTGTAAATAAATTGGAAAATGGAGTAGCATATAGCTGGATGCACTATGCTTATTCTGAAGAGGAAATTGAAAACCCATTATCTTTATCTGAAAATAATCCTAATTTAGGATGTGCGGGACTTAATTTAGAGATAATTAAGAAAGGAATTGGTTATTTTGATGAACGATATGAAAGAGATGAGGATGTATGGCTTTACGCAAAACTAAAAAAGGCCGGATACAAAGTAGAGCCAGCTGACGGCAGATGCTTACATCTTAATAAGGTTCACGCAAGGCTCAATTTATCTTCATCAATTGTTGAAGCTAAGAGAAATCTTTGGAGGAGTAAATACGACATCATGCTAATGTTTGATGGTCTTACAGATGTTATCTTTTTAACGGGTTACTCTTACTATGGCAGTTACTATATATTGGCAATTTTATCGGCTATTTTTCATCCCTTAGCTTTCCTCTATTTACCACTCATAGGTTATGGTATCTACTATTATAAGGGACCAAAGAAATATTTACTAAATTTAATCCCAGGTTTAGCTTTGGCAATCTCATTTCCTTACGGCCTATGGTATAACCTTATCCAAAAGGTCAAGTAATTCTCTTCTTCTCCTATTAAACTCTCTCTCTATTTCTTCGTCATAAACTATTCTTCCGTTTACTATAACCTTTGCTACATGTTCACCTACAGCATAATAAACAATATTTGAAAGAATCCTATCCTTTTTTAACGGATACAATTTATCTTTCTTCAATAGTACTATATCAGCGATATAACCTTCCTCTATCTTTCCACCTTTTAAATTAATAAGCTTATATCCATTTTCTGTCGCAGCCTTAAATACATGATATGCTTTTATTCCAACATCCCAGTATGAATGCCTTTGAAGTAATACTGCATTCTTCATTTCTCTAAACATATCTAGCGAATTATTACTTGCTGCTCCATCAGTACCTATAGTTACGTTTACTCCATTTTCTATTAACTCTTTAAATGGAAAGGAACCTGCGGTAGCAAGCTTCATATTTGAAGTAGGGCAGTGGGTTGCATGGGTCACATATCGTAATTCCCAATTAGCGACCCATCCTAGATGAACTAATTGCGTATTTCTCACGAGTTCCAGTTCGTTCAATAACTCTACTGGGAATTTACCATACTTTTTCTTTATCTCGTAAATCTCACTTCTAGTCTCAGATATGTGAAGGTGAATCCAGGTATTTGTTTCTTCTGCGAGTTGTTTAGCTAATTTTAAAGTGTCTATAGACGTTGAATATATGCTATGTACATTTACGATTGGTTTGAATAACCTGCTTGCTTTAAGTTGTCTTTGTTTTTTATCTATCTCATAAGGATCAAATAAACTATTGAGAAACGTAAAACCCGCGTAAGCTCTTATTCCGTACTTTTCGGCGATTTCTTTTACCCCTTCAGGGTTAAAATACATATCTATGAAGGCTGTAGTTCCTTTTGATAGCATTTCCATTACAGCCAGTTCTGAGGCTATGTTCATTTCATTTATTTTGAAAACTTTTTCAAATTCCCACATTTTTTCTAACCATTCTGTTAGTTCAGCATCGTCATAGTATCCACGTAATGCTACCATTGGAGTATGTGTATGCGCGTTAACTAATCCAGGTATTGCAACGTATTCTGAGCAATCTAACTCGTCTCCCTCAACTTCTCTTCCTATTTCCTTTATATATCCATCTTGTACAACTATGTTAGTGTTTTCCAATATTTTATCATGATTTACGATAAATCTACAATTTTTTAACGTATATCTGTTATTTCGTATCTCCATTCATATTCACTTATTCTTTTTAATTTACCTTTCACTCTTAATTGCGTTTTGAAAAGTGGAGCATAGGTTACAAAAGTTTCAGCTTCTCCACCCTCAAATGCGGGGTTAAATCCGTATATCCTTGCTCTCTCAATTATTTTCTCTACATCTTCTGCTGTAATTTCTTTACCTAATAAATCAAATGGGAAGCCATAAGCCGAAGCTGATGTTATTATGAATTTAAATCCTTCTCGTACTAAACATCGCACATACTCCTCTTGTGTTTTTCTCCAGAGTGGCGTATAGGTTTTTAGACCTATCTCTTCAGCTATAACGCTTATATTTAACCTTTGGTAATCTGAAAGTAACGCTCCACTGACTATACCAACAGCGCCTTCATTTTTAGCTTGTATTAACGCCTTTTTAAGATCTTCTAGTTCCTTATCTTTCTCACCTGAAGTCTCAAATGTAAGGAGCCTAAAACCCATGGCTTCAGCCTGATATTTAGTATAGATCACATTAGGGTATTGGAACATCCAAGAGTCTTCCCTTTTTGGTATTAACGTTATTAAGCATACGATCTCGAATCCCTTAAATACTGCCCAATGTAATGCATACGTGCTATCCTTTCCTCCAGAATATAACGCACAAATTTTCATGAGATATAAAAGATAAAAAAGGAGTTAACTTTAATACTTTACTGCAAGTTAACTAAGTTGTCTTTACTTCTTTTTCTGCTCTCCACCGCTTTGTTGTTGTCCGCCTTGCTCTTTCTTCTTCTTGGCCATTTTGTATCTGATTAAAATTCACATTAAAATACCTAATAAACATTCCTAATGAAATCTTGGTAGAACATTATCGGAAAAAAATTACGCTTACTATGACATATTCTCAGAATAACAATGTATATTATCCTTTACTTTTAAAGATACTACAGTTATATACTAAAAACTTTTTATTCTTCTTTAGTGATAGAATGTGTTTTGCCAATGAACTTTTTTATGGTGAAACCTTAATCTCTATAGCAAGAAAGTATTTTTCGTTACCTAATAATTAAATTTGATCTAGTTTTTACTCTGATTGGCCTATAAATCAGATCTATTATACTATTAATATTAACCAAACTATATAGAAGAGGATCTATTTTCAATAGTTCTTCAGTACCAATAAAATACACTGTACTAGAGAGTTCGATCAACTCCATAAGTCTATTAATTTTATCAATATTTCTATTGAGCAGCCCCGTAGAGTAACAAGCTAACAGTGGTTGTGGTCTATCATTATATGGAATTACAATATCGTATGGTTTACTGCATACATAATCCGCGAAGCTTCTAGTAAGAAACGGGAAGTCACATCCAGTAATAAAAACTCTGTCTCTTCGTACGTATTTTAATCCTTCTTTAACTCCCTTAATAGGTCCTTCATATTCACCGTTTTCCACAACTAAAATTCCTTTTTTAATCTTCCTAGATGATCTGGATACTACGATAGGATTATCGAATTGTTCCAGTAATCTACTTAACATTGTTTTCGAATTTATCTCGAAACAACACTTATCGATTCCAAATCTTTTCGATAATCCCCCAGCTAGTATTATAACGTCATATGAGTAGTTGTAGTTCAATTTCTTCCCCTTTCTTATAAGTTACACTTCTCTTCAGAATTGTAAATCCATTAGCTTTAGCTAACTCGCTATACAAACCTACACCCCATCTAAGTGGAAATGCTAGGTTTCCTTCTACGTCAAATAAGTATATCGAATCCATAGAGTGATTAACATAGATGTCCTCTGCAAGAGTACTTTTTATAAATCTCTTTAGATTGGTGCCTAGTACATTAGACATTATGGAAAGTCCAAATTCATGAAATGCAGTTACGGCAGATACAACTTGTCCTGGTAGTACCAAGATCGGTTTTCCTTGAATCTTGCCTACACTACCTCTTTTGATTATGTTTACAGTTACACCATCAAATAGCAACTCTCCCAGCTTATTTATGGCTTTTTTCACGTAATCTTTTTCGCCAACTGAAGATCCTCCTATAGATATTATTACATCAGAAATTTCCAAAGATCTTTCAATTTTTTCAATTACATCATTTAAATCGTCCTTTGCTACTCCCATATATTTCACGGTACCGAATTTCTCGAGAATTTTGATTAGTATTGGCGAAATGGAATCTATTACCTTATTATTCTCTGGATTTTCAAAGCTAGTTATTTCATCTCCATTTGCAAAAATTGCAAACCTTAAATCCGAAATGTTAATACGAAAGATTTGTTGTTGTATTAGAATTCCTAAATGATAAGGGCTTACTTCAGTACCTTTTCGTAATATAATTTGCCCTACGCTAATATCTTCTCCCTCTTTCCTTATGTTCTTACCTTTTTTTATCTCTCCTTTAAATATAACATACTCTCCCTCAAGTTTAGAGTTTTCTATAGGCACTACACTATCTGCATTTATTGGCAAGGGTGAACCAGTGGTTACGTAATAAGTCTCTCCCTCATTCAATTCTGGAATATTCGATGTATTTGGATAGAGCTTCCCTATTACTCTTAACTTTCCATACTTTAAATAATCCTCATATTTGATAGCGTATCCATCCATTGCAGATAACGGTCTTTCTGGTATACTTTTTATTGCGAATACGTCTTCTGTTACTATTTTACCTAATGCTTGAAATATCTCAACATCCTTATCTCTTTTCTTTATCTGAAAACTTGTATTGTTAATTATTTTTCTAGCCTCTTCAATAGGGATTAATGTCACAATTTAATATTTTACTTCACATTAATATATGATATGGTGTGCATATTTCATATTGTAGGTAAAAAAGATACTGGAAAGACCAGTGTTATTGAAAATATCTTAAGGGAGATTAAGAAGGACAATTTCAAAGTAGCAGTAGTTAAACATTCTCATCATAAGTTGGACCTAGCTGGAAAGGACACTTATAGGTATAGAAACTCTGGAGCTGATTTAATTCTATTTCAAGAAGGTGAAGAAGAGTCAGTTCTATTTATGCCTACCGTATCCTCCCTTACCTTAATTACTCTTCTCCCAGTAGATATTATCCTAGTCGAGGGTTTTTCGAATATGGAAATAGGTAAGAAATATTTTATTAACAGTGTAAATGAGATTGAAGCTGTAAGTAAACAAGTTATAAACGATATAAAAAAAGAGTGTCAAAAGACGATTAGAACTTTACGAGTAGATAATGTGAAAGTAGAAGTAACATCAGATAACGCTTTATTGCTAACTCTTTATAATTTGATGAATATGCTAGGAGTTAAAAATGTCAGTTCAGATTAGTGGATCAGAGATTATATCATTAGATCCTAATGCGTATGTAATAGATGCTTTATACTTCATGAGAAGAAATAATGTGAGAAGATTAGTAGTAAGCAATTCAGATAATATAATAGGTATTTTTACGATAGAGAATGCTATTAGGCAAATTTTAGAAAATAAATTAGAAGTAAGACTGAATGAACTAAGGTTAAAAAGGCCAATATTTGTCGAGGATAATAGCGTTAAAAGTATAGTGAGAATGATGATTAGCGAGAACTCAGATTTTGTAATATATAGGAGAAAATATATTATAACTGAAAAGGATGTTGTAAAGGCTTTTAATTGGAGTTCAGTAAAGGAAAAGATAGAAGGTATTAGTAAAGACGCAATAGTAGTCCAACCCTTTACGAAGATCTCAACTTGTATAGAAATTATGCTTAAAAATAACATTAGGCATTTGCCAATAGTTAATGGGATCGCACTAGGTATAGTTAGTGCAAGGGATATAGCCTATTCCTATGACTCAATAACTGGAAATACGATGGTTGAAAAAATTATGAATGCAAATTTAGTTACCGTAGAGGATAATAATGAGGTAACTGAAGCAGTTAATTTAATGATGGAGAGAAATGTTGGCAGTCTAATAATTAGAACGAGAGTTAAGGACAAGGTTAAAATTCTTACTAACAGAGATTTAATAAAGTTGATTTTTAGTTATATAGTGTGATATTCTCTTGTCCCATTGATGGAACTGATGTAAATGAGAAATTGGAATGTGAAAAGGGTCACAAATTTAATATAATCGAGGATAAGATTTACGATTTCTTGTTAAAGGATATTGAGGTTGATAAGTTATTAGAAAGAATAACCCCAATTTACGAAAATGTATGGGCTCCATTAGGGTTTCTGATCACTTCCGGAAAGACTTATGTGTCTTTTCTAAGAGAAATTGGTGAATTTATAGATGGTGATTTAATAGTCGATGTAGGAACTGGTACAGGTAAGATTTTTGATTTTCTGACTTGTAAGACTTGTATTGGAATTGACGTATCTTTACGGTTTTTAATGTATATGAAGAGAAAGAGACCTAAAGTTATAGCAGTAAGAGCTGATGCTAATAACCTTCCTCTTAAGTCAGGAGTTGCTGATGGAATTTCTTCTACATTAGTTTTACACATGTTACCTAATCCATCTTTTGCCATAAGGGAAATATCTAGAGTACTCAAATCTAACGGAAAATGTAGCATAGCAGTTTTAGCTAATGTAAACTCATTAATAGCTAAGATACTATCCCGCTGGTGGAAAGTAAATTTAAGACATTACGATTACTATATGAATTTGCTTCAAGAGAACTCCTTAAAAGTAATTGAAAGGAAAGAATTAGGACCTTGGGAGGTAATAAATTGTATTAAGATCTCATAAACAAAGTTGCTGAAAGAGCAAGGAAACTTAATCCATTAATAAGCTCTAATACTTTTTCAAGAATTCCAGCTATTATAGGTGTATATGCCAAAATTAATACTCCAGATATTATAAATATGAAGAATACTCCTAGGAGAGCCGTATAATAGAGCTCACCATCACCCGCTAATAATCTAAATAGCTTCTCACTTCCAGTAGCTCCAAACACTATCCTCTCTATTCCGAATACAATCCCCAACATGTAAAACAGAATTGGACTTATCCCAAAAAATAGAGCTGATTGTAATTGTTCACTATTTATTCCAGTCTTTCCTATTAGAAATGCTGAGGTCATTAATAATACTACCCCTAAGGATATGCTTATTAACCTCTTTCTTATCTGCTTATTGGCGTGGGCCATCCTAAAACACCAACTAACTTTTCTCCCATTTCAATATCTACTAACTCACCTAAAAATATTCCCCCGATCACACCTATAAATAATCCAGCTAATCCACCAAGATAATAACCCGCGAGCGCACCTAAAGCTCCTCCTGCCACCTTGCCAAAATTTTGATTCTTTATCTCATATATCGTTGCAAAGTTGCGATCTCCATATTTGCCATATTTAGATAAATAGTAAGATAGATCTAGAATTGCCTCCTTCACCTCACTTAAATCCTTACCTCTGAATAAAGTAATGTAATATTCTTCCCCTCTATCTCTTCTAAAGTAAATTGGCGTAAAACCAGCCTGTCTTAATTCTCTAAATGATGTGCCATATTCTCCCTTAATCCTAAAAATGACTTTGTACACAATAAGTTATATTGATAAATTTTTATATTAATGTTTTGTTTGTTCGTAGTTAGAACCTAAGCTTTATTTTTGACTTAATGATATAGTTATATTGAAATGGGGTCCGAGCTACAAAAGTTTTATGCGATAGCTAAGGTATATGGTTTTGAGATAGAAACAAAATTGCATGACCATATATCTGCTGCAGTTGACGAAGCTATTGATAAAATAAAGTTAACCTTACGAAAAGAAGGTATGAACGGAAAGACGGTAAATGCGGTAATAGAAGTTTTTGCTAAAGATGAAAGAGCTTCAAACCTTATTGAGAGTATAAAAGCGAGGATCACAACATAATTCATATGGTTGAACTTTCAGAACCTTTGGAAAATTACTTGAAAGAGATGTATGAGATAGAGGAGATCAAGGGTAGTACTAAAGTTTCGGAGTTAATTTCTATTTTCAATATTTCTCCTGGAACAATAAGCAAAGCGTTAAACAAACTAGAGAAATTAGGGTTAATAGAAAGAACTAGCGATCGAAAAATAAAATTAACTGAAGAGGGAAAGAAGATTGCAGAAAGATTAATTCGATCTCATAGACTTAGTGAACGTTTATTAACAGATATAATTGGACTTGATTGGATACGAGCTCATGAGTTAGCTCATAGGCTGGAACACATTTGGCCAGATGATATAATAGAGAAAATAGATAAATTGCTTGGTTATCCTGCAACTTGTCCTCATGGCCATCCTATAGGAAATAGGATAAAAGTAAGTGGAAAGAAATTATCTGAAATAAATAATACTGGTAGATATAAGGTTGTAATGATTGTAAGAGAGGAAGAATGGGTTTTAAGAGAAGTTACACGATTAGGATTAAAACCCGGCACGATGATCGAAGTTATTGAAAATAATGGTACAGATATAAAAGTCAAGGTAGGAGAAAGAATAGAAGAAGTTAGCAAAGTACTTGCTGATCAGGTGTTAGTAGTTGGATGAACTAATGAAAAAAATTCTAATTCATATTTACAAATATGGTCCTGATAATCCTTGGTATATGGCGAGAAGACTTTTAGGAGAAAGTGGATGGGTGGCAAAATATGACGAGAATAAAGTAGAAGAAGCTTGTAGAAAATTAGAAGAAATGGGATATTTGATTAGATTTCAAGGTTCCCTAAAAAAATCTGTAACCTCGTCTATAAAGCCATGGTTAAAGGTTAAAGCTAGAGAACTAAGTCACAAGCCTAAGGGAATTTACTATGATCTAAGCAAAGATGGAAAAAAGATCGCATCGTTATTATATAAGGAATATAAAAGGGAGAATGTATAATTATGGATATTATCGAAAAGATTTTAGAATATTCAGATCCCTATAAGGTTTTGCAAGAGAAAGTTAAGATAATGAATAATTCGCTGTTATTTAACAACGAAAATATCCCATTTAAAAAACCTATACTTATTTCAGTAGGAAAAGCCTCTCTACCCATGGCGAAGTTCTTTAGTGAGAGGATTGAATTAAGGGCTAAATTAATAGTAACACCGAAAGGTACTAAAAGTAAAGAAAACGATGTTATAGAAGCTGGTCATCCCTTACCAGACGAGAATAGTATAGAGGCTGGGAAAAGAGTAATAGAGCTATTAACTAGTGAGGATTACGATTTGGTAATATTTGCAATTTCTGGTGGTGCGTCAGCACTAGTTGAATATTCTGAAATATCCTTAGATGAACTAAGAATGATTAACAAAACGCTCATAAATTCAGGGATAGGAATTAATAAAATAAATATAGTAAGAAAACATTTATCTAAAATAAAAGGGGGTAAAATAATTGAATATGTAAAAGATAATATTCCCGTAGTGTCATTTATTGTTAGTGATGTTCCAGGTAATGATATAAGGAGTATTGGAAGTGGTCTTACTAGTGTTGATAACTCTACTAATGATGATGCACTAGAAATTTTAAAAGGTTTAGGATTAGAAAAATACTCTAGGTATTTAACTGAGACTCCTAAGAGTTTCTCTAGAATTGTGAAAAATTATATAATTTTGGATAATATGGAGGTACTTAAGAAGCTCGCAAGTATTCTGAGCAACTCTTTCATTCTAACTTCTGAAATCAGAGGAGAGGCAAGAGATGTTGGAGCCATTATTGCATCGATTTATAATTCATCCGAAAACTATAATATACCTTTAAGAAGACCTTACTATTTATTGCTTGGTGGAGAGCCAGAAGTTACAATACAAGGAAAAGCCGGTAAGGGAGGAAGAAATGGAGAAGTCTGTCTATCATTTCTTAAATATGTAAAAAAGGGAAACAGATTTGAATTATTAGGTTTTGCTACTGACGGCATTGACGGTAACTCAGAATATGCTGGTTGTAAGGTTACTTCTGATATGGAAATAACAGAGGATGAGATAGATACTGCATTAGAGACTCACAATAGTTATGGATTGCTAGAAGGTTATAGAGGGACTATAAAAACTGGCTATACACATACTAATGTGAATAATATTTATGTGTTAAGGGCTCCTTGAGTTCTTATCTTCTTTTGTAACATTAAAACAGCTCTAGCAACAGCCTCTGGCCTTATTGGGCATCCAGGAACGTATAAATCAACTGGAATTCCGATGTCTGAGGGAAGTACGGTATTGTAAGAATTCCAGAAGATTCCTCCTTCGAGTATACAAGCTCCAAGGGCTATAACGAACTTCGGTTCTGGCATCTGGTCGTACACAATCCTCGCTGCTCTACCCATTTTTCTGCTTAGCGTACCTTCGAGTATAAGTATGTTCGATTGTCTAGCTGAGGAGAATGGCAACATACCATACCTTTCTGCATCAAATCTTGCAGCTGCAAAAGCTCCAAATTCTGTGCCACAGCAAGATGTAGTAAAGTGAGGTGGCCAGAGAGAAAATGAAATACCCCAGTCAATTATTGATTTTATTGGTTTACGATTAATTAACCATTGAGCTGCCTTTTTGGCTACGTCATTTAGGTTACCAACTAAAATAGTCTGTTCCGTCATTGCTATACTCTATTTCACCAATCCCTTAAATAACTTTATTCAGAGATCACCTCATAAATCATCAAATCAATTTTCTCTATCTCATCATCGACAAATATATTTTCTTGTTAACCTTTAAAGTTAAAAATAATGACTGAAGTACTTAAGGTTGACCCATTATATCCAGAATTGGATAAAATAAAAAAGGCTGCCAGTGTAATAAAAGCAGGCGGCACTGTAGTCTTCCCTACAGAAACTGTTTACGGATTAGGCGCAAATGCATTAGATGCAGAAGCCGTGAAAAAGATATTTGTCGCAAAAAACAGACCTATGGATAATCCTCTCATAGTCCATATATCAAATATAGATCAGCTTTACGATGTAGCTAAAGACATACCCGAAAGAATAATTAATATAGTGAAGATGGTGTGGCCGGGACCATTAACGTTTGTCTTGAAAAAAACTGATAAAATTCCTAAAGAGACTACTGGTGGATTAGATACAGTAGCAGTAAGAATGCCAGCTCATCCAGTTGCGTTGGCTTTAATAAATGAAAGCGGTGTTCCAATAGCAGCACCAAGTGCTAATTTGGCCACAAAACCTAGTCCTACTAAGGCAGAACATGTTATTGATGATTTACATGGAAAAGTAGATATAATATTAGATTCTGGAGAAACATTTTTTGGCGTAGAATCGACTGTTATAAATGTTACTGTAGACCCTCCAGTACTTTTACGGCCTGGCCCATTTAGTGTAGAAGAGCTGGAAAGGATATTTGGAAAGATCGTTATTCCGGATCAAGCTAAAGGAACAGGGGAATTTAGTGTTGCCTTAGCTCCGGGGATGAAATATAAACATTATGCTCCTACAAAAAAGTTATTAGTAGTTGAGAATAGAAGTATATTACGCGATGTTATCAAAAAATTACGAGAGAAGAATTATAGGGTAGCTTTTTTATGCTCACGTGAAGTCTGTAGTCAATTTCAAGATGAAAAGATTGAAATGATAGAGCTTGGAAGTGAAAATAACCTCTATGAGATCTCTAGAAACTTATTCGACAGCTTTAGAAAGCTGGATAAGTCTAATGCAGATATTGGAATTATTCATAGTGTTAGTGAGAGAGGAATAGGACTAGCGATAATGAATAGGACAAGAAAGGCATCTGGTTTCTCTTCAATTTATAGTATAGAGGATGTGTGGAAGTATGTTGGTAATAAGACTCAATAAGGTTACATCTACACAAGATTTCGCAGAGGCCATTAGTAATATGCTGTATGAAGATTTTTTGATAATTGCAGAGGAACAAACTAAAGCAAGAGGAAGATTAAGGAGAAGTTGGTATTCTCCTAAAGGTGGACTGTGGTTTACTTATGTTAAAAAGAACTTTAAAACGGAACAGATTCAGATATCTGGTCTTAAAGTTGCCGTTGCAGTTCTAGACGTTTTAAGAAAGTTCTTAGATGCGAAGATAAGATGGCCAAATGACATAGTGGTTAATGACAAGAAAATCGCGGGCATTTTAATTGAAGCCAACACTTATGAAGAGAACATTAACTTATCTGATCTCTTCATAGGCGTTGGTATAGATGTTACAGTTAAGGAATTCCCAGATGATGTGAAGGCTACTTCTTTGTACTTAGAACTAGGAAGGGAAGTAGAACTAAGCATAGATGAGGTGATAAGAAAAATAGACGACTATTTATACATCGATGATAAAAAGGCAGTAGATATTGTGAATCAGTTTCTTTCAATCAAAGATAGAGATGTAGTACTGAGAGGTGAAAATTGGGAAAAGAAGTGTAAAGCGTTATTTGTAGATTATATGGGAAGGCTTGTAACTGAATGTGGAATATATGAGGTTGAAGAGGTACATAGAGTAGAAACTTTATAATAAGGAAAGACCCTTAACTCTTAACTTTCCACTAACTATTTTCCCATAATTTTCAACGTCTTTTGATGAACTTACAATATTCTTCAGAAGTTGTTTAATATTACTTGTAATCATAACTTCTTTCAGTCCTTTCTTATTACCCTTTTCGTTTAGCCAACTTACATTTGCTACAAGGCTAAAATTACCAGAACTATAGTCTATGGTGTTTATCCCTTCGAGTTGGTCTACGACTATGCTGTTCTCTTCTACATCTGATTCTACGCTATTATGCCTTATGATTATATTGCTAAAATCAATTGAGGGAGGGATTGTATAAGATGGTATTATTGAATCTAATTGTCTTGATGCCGAACTAGTATTTTCAATTGCTAACTTTGTCGACCAGTAAGAATTTGTTAACGGTAATCTAAATTGTCCTTTATCTATAATTTTAACTATTTTTGAAGGATTTCCTTCATCATCAAAAGATCTGCTAAAAGGTAATGAAGGATTTAAAGGATCATCAATGATCTCTAACCCCTCATTTATTGTCTCTCTTAACTTAAATGGGGTAATTTCATTGTAAAGACTTCTTGCTGAAAATAAGTGCGATAATACTGTAGAAAATAATTCATTTAATGCTTTTTGGGTAAATACAATATCATAGTTTCCCTCAAACCTTTCCCTCTTTTTCATTATTTTTATTTTTTCCAATAGAGTTTCTTTCAATTTGTCAATATCTATCTTAGAATCTTTAAAGAGAAGAAATTCATAAACTTCTGGCGAGTCTTTACTAGCTATTGCTTGAACCAAATATACTCCTCGCTTTTCCGTAACCTCTACTCCTTCTGTATTGAATATGGAAACTTCATAATTTTTTGCAGAAGCTGAAATAGCCGTTAAATTTACATTTTCCTCTAATTCTCTTAAGTTCATTAGTAGGTCTTTCACGATATCAGAATTTACCTCATGATCACTTATCTTACTTATAGGTTGTTTAGGTGGCAATACATTAGCCTTATCTGGATCTCCAAGTTTAGCTATTTTTAACGCTTCTTCTAACGCATTTTCATCAAGTTTTTTCGTATAAATATAACCCATCCTCGACTTATCATCAATTACTCTTATTCCATAACCAATTTCCTCAACGTTTTCCGGAACGTAAAATTTCTCTTTAGATATTGTATACTCCTTTATCTTAACAGAAAAAATTTCTAGGGAAATTCCCATCATTTTTGCTCGTGAAATTAACTTATCGTACATGCCCTCCTACCTTTAAGCTTTTTATTCTAACGTGAGGACCCCCGTCACTAACATTGACTTCTTGGCCATTCTTTTCACAATATCCAGACGACATTCCGAAATCCTTTGAAATCATATCTATCATACTTAATGTAGTTAATGTATTTCCGGAAAATCCTATATTTCTTATTGGTTCTTTAATTTCCCCATTTTCTATTTTATAACCTTCTTGTATTGCAAATTGAAATGTACCATCACTATTAGTCTCTCCACCAATTGCCGATACTAAATAATAACCTTCCCTAATCCCTTCTAATAACTCACTTAACACATTGTTACCAGGCTTCATGTAAATGTTTCTCATCCTAATTAATGGGAAATCACCATAATTTTGAGCCCTTCCATTTCCCGTTGGTGGTTCCCCTAAATAGGCTGAATAATATCTATTAGTCATGAATTCTTTCAAAACACCTTTATCTACGATTTTAACTTCCCTACCCTCAACTCCCTCATCATCATAATATACTATTGTAGATTGGGGATTATCTATAATAGGCATGTCTGAAATGTTTAGGAAATCCTCACCTATTTTCTTTCCTCTAAACCCATTCAGTTCTCCATTTAGCGCAATGTCTGCTTCACTTAAATGTCCTATAGCCTCGTGCAAAAACACTCCAAGGACCTCTGGGGCTAAAATAACTGGATATTCTCCTGCTTTAGGAGTTTTTCCTCTTAATTGATTTTCAATTCTACGGGAAAGTTTCTCAAGAACTTGGTTTATGTCAAATATGTCAATGACATATCCCATGTGAGTTGATAAATTTTCACTGGTCTCTACTATTGTATCGCCTTCTCTAGCAATAATGTGTATGGATAAGCTAGAGATGTTTCCATCAATTATTATTTCCCTATCCTCAGAGCTGTAATAGTCCTTATGGAAGATCTCGTCGTAATAGTTTAAAGTAAATGATCTTATTGTAGGGTGAAGGTTAGCTATTTGTTTTGCGATCTTGTTTAAGTCTTGACTTATTTCCTCTTTTGATTTATTTATCTCCTTTCCAATCTTAACGGTATCATGTTTTGAAGGAAGATAGACTATGTTTACTCTTTCGTCACCGTAAGCTGAATTTATTACTTCTTCTACTGTACTATTATCAATTCTATCACTTACTTTAAATCCCCAATTTCTATTGTATACTACTCTAATTGAATAACCCTCGTCATTTCCAGAAGTTACGTATTTTCTATCATCTGTAATTGTAAATTCACTACTTGTTGTTTTTTCATGTCTAATATCAACAAATGAAGCTCCTAGCTCCTCTGCTCTCTTAATGTACTTAAACATTATTACTTTAATACTTTATTTAAATATATAACATCAATGAGTGTTGAAAAGATAAGTATTTCCTTACCAAAGGAACTTTATAGGGAACTAGAGGATTTCATTAACCGAAAAGGTATACCAGATCGATCTAAAATATTTCAGATAGCTTTGAGGAATTATCTAGATGAGAATAGAGAAGGCACTGAGATTATTTATGGTATTATAAATCTAGTGTATGATCATGAGGAAGCCTCTGAGGCCCTAACTGAAATTCAACATGAGTATAAGGATAATATCGTTTCCACATTGCATTTACATGTTGATGAAAGGTTATGCATTGAAGCGATAGCTGTAAAAGGAGAGAAGAGTAAGCTTGTCGAGTTAAGCAATAGGTTAGGTCAAATTAGGGGAATTCTTAAAGCCAGGCTGTTAATATCTTTTCCATATGAAAAGACTTAGTATTTCAGATGATGTAAGGAAGTTAGGGGTTTTTGTTGCAATGACAGAAGTGAGTAATGTAGATGCTAAAGTCCCTCAACAAGCCTTAGATGATATGATTAGAAAAGTTGAGGAAAAGTATAGTTCTCAAGATCCAGAGTATTTAAAAAATGATCCAGTTGTTAGGGCTTACAGAGATTTTTATTGGAGGATAGGAGTAGATCCAACCAAAACTAGGCCAAGTGGTGAGGCTCTTAGAAGGAGATTAGCTAGGGGGAATAAACTTCCTAGAATTAATACAGTTGTTGATATAGGTAATATAGTGAGTGTGGAAACTTTAGTTCCTATAGGTTTATATGATAGGGATAAAGTTGTAGGTAATTTGTATTTAGTAATGTCTAAAGGTAATGAAGAGTTTTTAGGTTTAGGTAAAAAAACGGAAAAGTTAGATAAGGGAATTCCAATATTAGTTGACGATGAAGGTAAAGTTCTCCACATATATCCTCATAGGGATTCGGTCTTAACTAGTATAACTCCAGATGTTAAAAACGTTATTATAGTTGGTGCTGGAGTTCCCAATATTGATGAAAATCTAGTTAAATATGCAGTAGATCGTGTAGCAAATTTATTAGAAATGATATGTAAAGGAAAGAGAGAGTATGATACAGTGGTGATTAAATGAAGTTACTTTTAATCGGATATGGAAATGTTGGAAAGGCGTTTAGAAGATTGTTACACGAAAAGAAAGAGAGCTATCCAATATTGCAAAATGTTGAGATTGCAGGAATAATAACTAGACAAGGATTGATGATTGGGGATAAGGAGAATTTCTCTCCAGATAAGCAAATGAATATATTGGAAGCAATCGATTTGATAAACCCCGATGTTATTGTTGATATGTCAGCACCTAATTATAAAGATGGTGAACCATCTGTTAGTGCTTACATAAAGGCATTGTCAAGAAAAATTCACGTGATAACAGTAAATAAAGCACCATTAGCACTAAAGTTTAGGGAAATATTTGAGGTTGCTGAGAAAACTGGTGCTAAAATTGGATTTCAAGGAACTGTAATGAGTGGTACTCCTTCTATAAATCTCTTTAGAATTCAACCAGTATCAGAGGTATCTAGGATAAGGGGTATCCTTAATGGTACCACAAACTATATTTTAACTAGGATTTATGAAGGATTAAGTTTTAATGAAGCCTTAAAAGAGGCAAAAGAAAAAGGTTATGCAGAGGAAGACCCAACTTTAGATCTTAATGGATTTGATGCTGCAGCTAAACTGACAATTTTATCAAATTTTATTATGAACAGAAGCATAAGATTAGGTGATTTCAAGTTCAAGGGAATAACTGAGATTAGCAATGAAGATATTAGAAGAGCTAAAAGTGAAGGAAAGAAAATAAAGCTAATAGCATATGCGGATAACTACATAATACAGGTCTCTCCT
The DNA here is from genome assembly GCF_009601705.1 of Sulfolobus sp. E5-1-F. Classification (NCBI taxonomy): domain Archaea; kingdom Thermoproteati; phylum Thermoproteota; class Thermoprotei; order Sulfolobales; family Sulfolobaceae; genus Saccharolobus; species Saccharolobus sp. E5-1-F. The sequence continues at coordinate 1,664,690 of NZ_CP045687.1, forward strand.
CAAGTTATAGGTCCACAAGATCCCTTATATTATATAGATGGAGTTGAAAATGCTCTAGAAATTCAAAATGAAATACAGAGGATAATTATTAGAGGTCCAGGAGCAGGTCCGATAAATGCAGCATATGGTGCCCTTACAGATTTAGTTTTATTATTGGAAGGATGTTTATGACAATTTTTTTATTCTTATAATACAATTGTAACTTGATGAGTTTACAGCGGAAAATAAAGGCTTATTTAAAGTTGGGTAAACTTGGTGTAGTAAGTTTACTTGATTTGGCGGCAGTTGCGGGGGCTTTTTTAGCTTACAGACACAATATTTCACTTTTACCAGTAATTCCTATGTTAATTGGAGGTACTTTAGCATCAATGGGGGCTATGATAATAAATAGTGGAATAGAAATAGATAGAGATAAAGTGATGTCTAGAACATCAAAGAGACCTACAGTAGTTGGATACGTTAATAGGAGGGAAGCTATAATCGTTGGTTCACTTCTAGCTATTTTAGGTACAGCATTAGGTTTTATAGACAATGCTTTGACTGCTTTCTTTATAGCCTTAGGTGTGATAATATATGTATTTGTATATACAATCTTATTGAAGCCTAGGACGTGGCTAAATATAGTTATAGGTGGATTTGCTGGCAGTGCTGCAGCTTGGGCAGGTTATACATCACTGACAAATTCTCTAAGTCTAGAGGGATTCCTTTTAGGTTTTCTAGTATTTATGTGGACTCCGGGCCATTTCTGGTCGTTGTCATTGAAGTATAGAGAAGATTACATTAATGCGCATTATCCCATGCTTCCTGCTGTGACTGGAATAACTACTTCTGCAAGGGCAATAGCAATTTCTAACGCCTTAATGATTCCGATTGTACTTTTGATAGGATATTATATTAATCTAATAGCGCTTGTAGCATTTTCTATTTTAAGTGCATTCCTAATGTTTCTTTCTTATAGGTTAATACTTAATCCAACTAAAGAAGAGGCAATGAAATCGTTCATATTTTCAAACATTTACCTAATGTTAATATTTCTAATTATGATAGTAGTTAAATTAATATGAAATATCTATTACCATATCAGCTATTTTCTTAGACGAGATTATAATTTTAATATCAATATCCCCACATTTTCTCCTTATTACTAACTTGTCCTCATTTTGATAAGATACTTTTAGCCCTGAGCAATTTGCCACTGCAGATAACTTATAATGGTAATAAGGGTTTCTAATTTTACCTAATGCTTTATTAAATACATAATTGAATAGTTCGTGTGGATCATGTGAGGTCATGTTAATTGGTATTTTAAATTTTATCTCAATGTAATCTTCACTATAATTGACTGAAATGTTATTCCTAGTTAAGAGAAACGAAATTGGTAATGGCAAAATTGCTGGGATTGCTATAAGATAATCTGCGTATTTTGGAATTATGTTTATAAACAAATAATAGGTAGTAGCTAAGGTAACAGGTAGGCCTATCATCACATACTTAATTACTTCTTTTAGATCCCCATATTTTCTACTCATAATAAATGATGTAATACTAGTTCCTATTATCGGTGGTATTGCTGATATTATTGATATTAGTGTATCTCTTCTAGTCACATGTACTATTACTACTTATAGCTTAAAAAGATAAATATTGCACAACATCATATTCTTTGAGGGTTTCTACTTATGGAGACCATAGTTCTAAGAGAAGAAACTCCAATAGGGTGGGTAATATTAAATAGACCAGATAAGTTAAATTCAATTAATTTAAAGATGATAGAGGAAATTGAAAGTGCATTAAGGGAAATTATTAATAATGATAAAATTAAGGTTATTATATTTACGGGTTCTGGAAAAGCTTTTTCAGCCGGCGCTGATATCTCTCAGTTTAAAGAATTGGATCCAGTTAAAGCGTGGGAATTTGCTACAAAAGGAAGAGAATTAATGGACTATATAGAGAAGTATCCTAAGCCCACTATAGCGATGATAAATGGATATGCGTTAGGTGGAGGTTTAGAACTGGCATTGAGCTGTGATCTTAGAATTGCTTCCCAAAGTGCGGAACTAGGATTCCCGGAAATCAACCTGGGAATCTATCCTGGCTTTGGCGGTACTCAGAGATTAGTTAGACTAATTGGAAAAGGGAGGGCTTTGGAAATTATCATGTTAGGTGATAGAATAAAAGCGGATTATGCGGAGAAAATTGGTCTAGTAAATAGAGTAGTAGAGCCTTCCTCGCTTGAAAAAGAGGTAAGAGAACTAGCTTTAAAACTTGCTGAAAAACCACAAACGGCTATAAAACTAATTAAGACTGTGGTGAATTACGGTAATGATGCTCCAATAATGAGTGGTTTAACATTGGAGAGCCTTGGATGGGGTATTGCATTTGCTACAGAGGACGAGAAGAAGAGAGTTGACGAGTTCCTTTCAAAGAGGTCTAAATAAATACTGGTTCAAATCTTTCCTTGAATGCATGTCTAGACAACTTTCCTTTTATAGGTAACTTATATCCACAGAACTTACATCTCATATCCTCAGTTAGATGCCATTCCAGAATATCAAAACTATATCTTCTTATTACTAAATTACCACAGTTTGGACAATATGTATTTTCATATGGATGTCCAGGAACATTTCCTATATAAACAAATTTGAAACCTAGTTCCTTTGCTAATCTATAGTGTCTCTCCAAGGTTTCAATTGGAGTCCACGGTAAGTAATTTAGCTTATAATCAGGGTGGAATCTTAAGAAATGGATTGGTATGTTTGGACCTAATTGATCGTATAATTTAGATAAAAGATTCTTTGCAGCTTCAATATCATCACCTATTTGTGGTATTATTAAATCTGTAATCTCCACGTGAATCCCCATTTTCAATAATTCGCTAGCAGTTTCAATAATAGGTTCTGCAGATGTAGCACCAGTATATCTTCTTAAAAATTTCTGTTCTCCATTTCCCTTAAAGTCTATAGTAGTAGCATCTAAAAAGTCCTTTACATAGTCCACAAGATCTGGCGTCCAATATCCGTTCGATACCATAGTATTAAATAGACCGTGTTTTTTAGCTATTATACCCACATCGTGAGCGAATTCGGAGAATATTGCTGGTTCATTATAAGTATATGTCATTCCATCTACATCGTATCCTATTGCTAGTTCAACGATCTCTTCTGGTGATAGTTCTACTCCCTCAGCCTTACGTCTTTGGCTTATATCGAAATTCTGGCAATACATACACATCCAGTTGCATCCATATGTGGAAAACGAGAAAACCTTTGAACCTGGGTTAAAGTGTACTAAAGGTTTCTTCTCAATAGGGTCTATATGAGCAGCAGCTATTTTTCCATAGACATCAAGGTATAGTTTTCCATTTCTTACTGATCTTACACCACAGAACCCTGTTTGTCCTTCCCCTATTAGGCATTTTCTAGCGCAAGCTAAACAACGGATTCTACTATCCTCTTTTTTATATAATACTGCTTCTTTGGGCATACGTTATACCATTTCTCTTCAGAGGTAAAAAATATTTTGTATTAGATAAAGGATAGTGTAAATGATGAATAGGGTTTTATTGTTCTACAAGAAAGGTATATTTACCGATGATCTAAAGAAATTTCTGAGGATTAATAATATTAATGTTATAGATGTTAGGATAGGGAAATATATCGAGGTAGATATAGTTGATGATCCTAGAAAAGTCATATCCTTGATTGGTGAACCACTATTTATGGTTACCGATATTAGTGGTACATTTAAACAACTATTTTATGACATGAGATTTTGGGAATGTCATGAAATTTTAGAGGAAAAGTGGAGAAAAGCGGAAAATAAAGATGAGAAAAATTATTTGCAAGCAATAATTTTGCTTTGCGCGTCTTTGATTAAGTATCTAAAAGGCGAAATTGAGGTTTCTGACATGTTGATGGAAAAAGCTTTATCTCTTATATCCAATCTTCCTCAAGAACTCCTTCCTTTCTTTTATATCAGTCTCGGACTCAACACCTAAAGGAGTGTATCCATCTACTACACCAATTACGCCTCTACCCTGATCAGTTTCAGCTACTATAACTTGTAATGGATTAGCTGTAGCTGCGAATATTTTAACAACCTCATCTACGTTTTTTATTCTATTTAGAACGTTAATGGGATAACCGTTCTTTAGATAGATCACAAAAACGTGGCCTGCACCTATTTTCTTTACATTCTCAATTGCAAGCTTGATCAGTTCTTGGTCATTTCCATCATATCTTACAAGTCTTTTACCGCTTGCCTCGTTGAATGCTATACCAAACTTTAAATTAGGACTGCTTGACGATAGTGTTTCATATAAGTCTTCAACTGTTTTAATAAAATGAGATTGACCTATAATTACATTAGTCCCTTCTGGTATATCTATTCTTATAACGTCTATTTTTACACTCATCAATAATATAAAAGAAGGGAATTAAAATAAATTTTATCAGTGAAGGACCACTACATCATTCTTCTCAGTTGTACTCCCGTAATCTTCATCCACTATTTAAATATGCATAGTTTATTATAACCTCTTCGTTTTGATTTAAGTTAACTATATAGGTTAAATGTAGCTGTGTTACTAAGATCTTATATTGTCCTGCTGGTAAACTAAAAGATGCTATCCCTTGTGAGTCAGTGAAATTATAAGTATAGAATAAGTAAGTAGTTCCATTATATTTATAAATCCAAATTACTGCATTTGCCAGAGGTGACTCTCCGCCAAATAGTCCATAATTCATTAATACTTTAACTTTCAAAACGTACATTCCATCTATTTGCTGGTTGCCCAACGCTATTGTATTAATTTCTGTTTTATATTTATGTCCCTCGTAAACTCCTATAGCCATCACTATTATTACCAATACTGCTAACGCTAAGAGAATCTGTCTATTCATCAAAAGCACTGCATTAATCTAATATAAAAGTTCAATCCTAATTTGGAATGTGGCAAATAAGTTATATGAAGCATTAAAATACGTGGTAAAATATGAATTAAAATCTTCAGTTAGGCGCTATATAGTGTTAGGTGCATTTGACGGTATTCTATTAAGCTTGTCGATTTTGTTGGCTGGTGTGATCTCACATATTAGCCTAACCAGTATTTCTCTATCAATATATAGTGGGATAATAGCTACTGCAATTTCATCAACATGGAATGCGCTAGTGGTAGAATTAGGGGAGAAAAAAACTGAATTGGAGAAAATAGAGAAGCAAGTTCTGAAGAGTCTAAAAGGTACTATATATGATTATAGTGCTAAGATAGCTGCAGTCTTAGCTGCTATTGCCCATGGTATTTCTCCATTCTTGGGCTTGTTAATATTTTACTCGTATGATTATTCTCATGATATTATGCTATCTTTAAGTATAGGAATATTAAGTTTAGCAGTATTGGGGTTGCTTTATGGTGATGGAATTAAAGCAAAGATATATACAATGGTTCAACTAATAGTAGCGGGAATTATTACTGCCTTAATTACACTATTAGTTATAAAATAGAAACGTATTTATATCCACATATCCCTTTAAATCTTATAATTATTTTATAATGTCTATTTTATAATAGTCATCTTTTTAAGCAGTTTAAACATAATCTTCATATGGAAGTTTTAAAAAGAACTGAAAAGCAGGACTCATTTAGAAGAGAAGTAGAAGAATTAGTAAAGCAAATTGAACAAGATGATTTAAAAGTAGCAATTTTTATGGAATATACAACTCCTCCAGAAAAGGTTAAACCAAAGTTAATAAAATTTGAGAAAGTTTTGCCTCTATTAGAGAGGATCTCAGAGTCAGGAAAGACACAAAAGGGTGTAGCCAAAATAATGTTCTTCTCTCCCTCAACTTGTAGAAACAAGGGATTAACACCAACAATGATGGCAGGTTTTCAATTACTTAAACCTGGGGTTTCAACTAAACCTCACTCTCATAATATGGCATCGATATATTTGGTATTTAAGGGTCAAGGATACTCAGTTATTGGAAATGATAAGATAGAGTGGAAGGCTGGCGACATTTTCGTAGTACCTGCAAATGAAGTTCATTATCACGTTAATACTGGAAATGAGGATTGTGTACTATTTGACGTAACAGACGCTGGGTTACTTGAGAGTTTGGGAATCTTAGAATTTAGAGAGTAGAGTGAAAAGGATCAATTATAAATTACCTTTTTCCCCAAATACTGCTTTATAGACTCTTATTAAGGTCTCATCTCTCCATCTTGATAAATCTTGAAAGCTCTTTCCTTTTATAAATTTGTATTCTTTCATTTGCTCCACAATTTTCTTGACAGCTGTATAAGGGAACTTGTCCCACTTCGCTAGAGTATGCATCCACTCATTTGCGCCATATCCGAATCCTTTACTAAAGAAGTATTCAATTCCTCCTTCTCCTCCACCTAAATGATAAGTTAAGAATGGTCCCATAAATGCCCATCTTAGACCTATGGCAGCTGTCACTACTTTATCTATATCCTCAACTGTAGCTACTCCTTCATCAATTAAATTCACTGCTTCTCTAAATAAGGCAAAGGTTAGCCTATTTCCTATGAAACCAGGAACTTCCTTCTTTAATACTACTACTCTATCTAATTTTTCCATGAATTCTTTAGTAACATCTAATGTCTCCTTTGATGTTTTCTCGCCAGGTACTATTTCTACTAAGGGCAATAGATGGGGCGGATTCCATGGATGAGCGATTACCCCTCTTTCTGGGTATTTGATCATAACTTTCTGTATTTCAGTAATTAATAGACCAGAGGTACTACTCGCAATTACTATATCTCGAGGTAATTGAGCATCCAGATTTTTGAATAGAGTCTTCTTAACACTATAATCCTCAATTATAGCTTCTATTACAAAGTCAACATTCTGAATTGCCTCATCAATTTTCATAGTTCCAGTTAGATTTCTTTGATAGTCTTCTGGTTCTCCATATATCATTCCCATATTTTTCAAGTTAACTAAATAAGTTGATACTTTTGCTAAACCCTTTTCTAAAGTCTCCTTCTTTTCTGTATACAAATTTACCTTATAACCTTTCGTTAGTAAGAGGGTTGCCCAACCTATGCCTATTACACCAGCTCCTATTACAGCCACCCTATTAATGGGTTTCATATGTATAAACATGTTTAAGAAGTATAAGTAAGTTTCTCCAAATGGATAGAGTTAAAAATGTGAATATGATTGGAGTTATTATGCTGGTTCAGAAAATCAAAGATTATCTTGATTCAATTAGTGACATGCTTCAAGAAAGATTTGAAAATAGAGAAAGAGTATTGTTATTGGCTAGAGAATTAATAAGATATTGTGGTGAGGCGATTTCGCTTTCTCATAAGGGTAAAAAGGAAGATGCACTAAGAAAGTATCAGCTTGCAATCTCCAAAGCATCTGAAATTCAAAAGATTATAGATAACTTTCCTGAACTATTATATGGGGACGTAGGAATAGCGTATCAAGAACTAGCGGAGGCTTCTATAGTGATCTCATTGTACTTTGACGTTGACTTAAAACTTTCTAAAGAACTTGGTATTCCAGATATATACTACATAAGTGGAATAGCAGATGCAATAGGTGAGATGAGAAGAAGAGTACTAGAGTTACTTAAGAAAAATGAAATAGATGAAGCTGAAAAAACATATGAGATGATGGAAGAGGTATATGAATTACTATGGAGCTTCGAGTATCCTAAATCCTTAGTACCCGGGTTAAGGCAAAAGATCGATATTATAAGAAGATTATTGGAGGAGACTAATCATGATATTTTTCTGGCTAAGCTCGGTAGGTCTTGATGATATAATCTACTAGCTTTTCGGCAACATTGATACCAGTTGCTAGCATAAAGCCTTTAAATTCTGGAACGTCATTTAGCTCATTTATAACATATCCTTTTGATTTGTGCTCTAATATATCTATAGACACGAATTCGCCTTTTACTAGCTTTACAGACTTTACAGCTAATTCTCTTATTTTATCGTCTAATTGAATAGGTGTAGGATTTCCTCCTAATGCAACATTTGCTCTCCACTCGTTAGGTGGAATATTTCTTGCATAACATCCCAATAACTCATCTCCTATTACTATACATCTTATATCTCTTTCTTTATATTTGATATATTCTTGAATTATGTGTACTTTCAGTGCTGAGTTGTTAAGCATTTCTCTATGTTCTATAATTGTCTTTCCTTCATAAACATCTCTTATTAAAGATACCATTCTTCCCCAACTTCCAATAGGTGGTTTATCTATTATTGGAAATCCCATCTGTTCATACGCTTTCATAGTAGCATCTGGAGATGCGGCTATTATCGAGTCTGGTATTGGAATCCCATTCTTAAACAGTTTAGAATATGTTAATATCTTATCTCCACAAGTGCTGATGGCGTCTGTTGAATTTATCGTATGTACACCTGCAGCCTCTAAAACCGCAGATGAGTAAAGAGCCCTATACATACTCACTGGTCTGATTATTCCAACATCATACTTGCTAAGTGCTTTATTAAACGGAATAGGTTCTTGACCTACATTGATTACATCGTAGTCTATTTGTCTTTCATTTAACGCTTTTATTATTAACTTCTCCTCTTGTCTAATTATATCTACTACTAAGGCTACCTTCAATTATATTCCTCCCCCATACTCAGATATTTCGAAAAAAGTAAGTGAATCATAATCTAGGAAAGTTTTACTTATCTCATACCCTAATCTACCGTTGAGAATTATTGGAATATTATAATCAACAGCTGTCCTCCTAATGTTATAATCAAATTTCTTTAGATACCCATCTGTCACAATTATTTCTATCTTCTTAGCTCTTACTAGTTCTTCTGCCTTCATTTTGTCTATTGTTTCTATACCTTGTAATGGAAGCTCAGAGATGCTATAGACTGTTAGTCCAAGTCTAGTTAGATTATCTGCAGTATCCTTTAAGTAATTTAAATTTTTATCACCATAGACCAATGCTATTCCATTTTTATTTGGTATTCTATTGGGCATTGATGAAAGCCAACTCTTTAGTAATGCATCATAAAATGTTACTCCGAACGATGCAGCCTCTCCAGTACTTTTCATTTCTGGTCCCAGAAATGGATAAGCTCCTCTTAATTGAGACCACGAGAATTGAGGACTCTTTACAGCCCAGTACTTAGATGGAGGTTCATAATAGTCCTCAGAGAAATCTAAACCATTAAATATAGCTTTCATAGCCTCATTGATTAGATTAATACCCTTTGCTTTGCTACTAAACGGCATTGATCTACTTGCTCTAAGGTTTAATTCAATTATATATGGAGTATTTTCCTTTACTACAAATTGTACGTTGAATGGTCCTTTTATATTTAGTTCTCTAGCTAGACCCAATACATTCTCTCTCATTTTATTTACACTATTTTCAGATAATTTTCTATAAGGAATTGACATTGTTGCATCTCCGCTGTGGATTCCTGCCTCTTCTATATGCTCCAATGTTATTCCTAATACCTTATTTCCATCAGAAACCCCATCAATTTCTGCTTCTATTGCGTTCTCTATGTACTTCGAAATTACTACCGGATACTTAGGAGAGATCTCGGTAGCTCTTCTTATATACTCATAAAGTTCCTCTTCTGAATAAGCTATTTTCATTGAAGATCCACTTAAAACGTAACTCGGTCTTACAAGAACCGGAAATCCTACCTCATTGACAAACTTCTTAATCTCGCCTAATGATGTCGCAGATATCCAATTAGGTTGTGGTATACCTAACTTATCTAATAGTTTTGAGAACTTTTCCCTATTTTCTGCAATATCTACACTGCTACCCGATGTTCCTAATAACCTCACTCCATTTTCCTCTAACTCTTTAGCTATTGAATTGCCTATTTGCCCTCCAGAAAACGTAGCAACATATCTAAACTTCTCCTTCTTTATTAAATCCAATACTCTTTCCACACTAATTTCATCAAAGTAAAGCTTTCTCGCAATATCCCAATCAGTTGAAACGGTTTCTGGATTATAATTAAGTATTGCTACTTCGTCAAAGTACTTTGATGCTGCCTCCATTAGAGATACAACACTCCAATCAAATTCAACTGAAACTCCTATTCTAAAACCTCCTGCACCAATTATTAGTAATTTATTCCCTTGTGAGAATTCTATATCATCCTCTGAGCCATTATATGTTAAATACATATAATTAGTAACCGCAGGCCATTCTCCAGCTAATGTGTCTATAAGCTTTACTACTGGTATTGTGTTGGTTTCGTATCTAATTTTTCTAATATACTCAGTAGGTTTATTTAACGCTTTAGATATCTGCTCATCACTAAATCCCAATTTCTTAGCTAACTTTAATGTTTCCTCATCAATTTCTTTCGATATTTTAAGTGTTTCATAGAAATCTACTAATCGTTTGATCTTATTCAAAAAGAATTTATTAATTCCGGTAACCTCATATACTTCATCAATTGTTGCCCCTTCTTTGAAGGCTTTAGCTACGTATAAGAACCAGTATGGTCTTCTTTCTTTGAGGTACTTTAGCGCTTCTTCTTTACTCATATTGGACTCATATACCTTTCCCCCTACGACCCCAGGTTCACCAATATCTAGCATCCTTATAGCTTTCTGTAAACTCTCCTCAAACGATCTTCCTATACTCATGACCTCTCCCACGCTCATCATCTCAGTTGCTAACGATTGATCGACGTTCTCAAACTTGCTTAAATCCCATCTAGGGATTTTAGTTACTATATAGTCTAAACTTGGTTCAAAACATGCGCAAGTTCTTCCGGATACTTTATTTATAACTTCATGGAGTTCGTATCCTAATGCTAATTTAGCAGAAACATATGCCAAGGGATAACCAGTAGCCTTACTAGCTAAAGCGCTTGATCTAGACATTCTCGGATTAGTTTCTATAATGTAATATTCATAGCCTTTAGGGTTAAGTGCAAATTGTACATTGCACTCCCCGACTAGATTGATTGATTTTGCAACTTCTATTGCATAGGTTCTCATATTTTGATATTCAAGATTATCTAAAGTCTGGCAAGGAGCAACTACTGTTGACTCTCCAGTGTGGACTCCCATTGGATCTAGATTTTCAATACATGCTATTACAGCAGAATTGCCCTTTTTGTCTCTCATTACTTCATATTCTAATTCTATCCAATGGTAAAGATATTTCTCAAGCAGAACTTCTCCTATGTAACTTTGGGATAACGCTCTCCTAATATTCTTCTTCAGGTCTTCTTCAGTCCACGCTACCATAGAGCCTCTTCCACCTAGATTGAAGCTTACTCTCACCATTACTGGATATCCTACGATTTTTGCGTTCTTTATCGCCTCTTCTTCACTCCTTGCAGATAAACTTGGGGGTACTGGTAAATTATTCTCTATCATTGTTTCTCTAAACTTTTCTCTGCTCAGTGCCTTCTCTATTCCATCAATTTGCGTTCCCAACACTTTGACATTATATTTCTGTAATACTCCCTTTTTATGCAAGTCTACTCCAACATTCAACGCAGTTTGTCCTCCAAACCCTATCATTATACCATCTGGTCTCTCCTTCTCTATAACCTTCTCTACAGCCCACCAGACTACTGGTAACATGTATAATTTATCAGCAAATTTCTTGCTAGTCTGTACTGTTGCCACGTTAGAATTTACTAATACTGTCTCTATTCCTTCCTCCTTTAATGCCTTTAACGCTTGACTTCCACTATAATCAAACTCTGCAGCTTCAGCTATTTTTATAGGTCCAGATCCAATAACCAGAACCTTTTTTGGAGTTTCTCTCATTTTCCAGTCACCATAGTTCTAAATTTATCAAATACCCAAGTTGTATCCCAAGGACCTGGTCTAGCTTCAGGATGAAATTGTGTAGTGATAATTGGTAATTTTTCATGGATTAAGCCTTCTATTGTATAATCGTCTGGATTATAGAACCAAATTTTAGTACTAGGCGGGATATCGTTTTTAGATATGATACCATACCCATGATTATGAGTGGATATATAGCATTTATTGGAATTGCTTTCAATTACTGGTTTGTTTATTGCCCTATGTCCGAATTTCATTTTCTTAATTTTACCTCCCAGTGCTAGAGTTGCTATTTGATGCCCTAAGCAAATACCTAAGATTGGAATCTTATACTCCACTAATTCAGAGAACGTCTTAATTTGATTTTCTAGCAAATTGGGATTACCTGGACCATTACTAAATACAATTCCCTTAGGATTGTACTCAATTATCTTACTAGCATCAAAATTGCAAGGGACTCTAACAATCGAGAATCCTCTCTTATACAGTCCGTACAAAATTCCATGTTTTATTCCACAATCCACCACTACGATCATATCTCCAGTATTTGGATGAAAGATTGGCGACTTGGGTGATGTAAATTGCGTGAAATCTATTTCATCGTATTTTTTTTCTAGATATTTTCTGGTATCACCTATTTCTAAACCTGAAGCTATAATTCCCATCATCGTACCATAGGTTCTAATCTTTTTTACAATCATTCTCGTATCAACATCAAAAACTCCTGGTACGTTCTCTGATTTCAGCCACTCATCTAATGTCAGCGTGGAGTTCCATTTACTAGGATATGTATGCTCAGCTACTATTAAGCCTTCAATCTGTATTCTTTCTGACTCGAAATTGGTTAGAATACCTTGCTCATACTTCTTTTCTGGCACGCCATAATTTCCGACTAATGGGTGAGTAATAATTAGTATTTGTCCCTTGTATGAAGGGTCTGTTAAACTCTCCACATATCCATTCATAGAAGTTGTAAATACTACTTCTCCTACCTTAATTCCTTTAGCTCCAAAACCATATCCTTCAATAAACGTTCCATCTTCTAGATACAGATAACCCTTTTCATTCTTCGATTTCATTTTCTATCACCTTTAATTCTCCCACTTTAGAAATAATTTTTAATTTGTACATCTCAATTTCCTTTTCATTTTCTTCTAACTTAGTTTCTCTACTTTTTATCAAGCTAGTTATTAAATCAAAATTAGGAGACCCTATTACTGCCTTCATATTAATTGAATCCTCTATTTTTAAAGTTGACTTATAAGAACCATCCCTAACTTTCTTAGCTATCTCAAAGTAGGCCGATCTATAAGGTATTCTTTTATTTATGGAAAGTAATTCAGCGTCATCAGTAGCTAAGCTAGATTCATCAATGTTTATTTTATTTATTTGTATTTGGCTAAAGAGTGAGCCTAAAATTCTAACTGAAGAAATAGTGTAATTTATTGGAATCCAATAATATTTATTCATCTCTTGTAAATCAAGGTTATAGCCAGTAGGTAAACCCTTGTAAATAGAAAGTAAACTGGTTAATATGCCTATAGTCTCTGCTGCTTTTGCTCGCAGTATCTCCATTGTGACTGGATTTCTTTTCTGTGGCATTAAACTGCTTGTACTAACATGAGAGTCTGGTAATTTAATTAATTTATTTGAAGAAAAGAAAATTAAATCCTCTGCTATTCTACTTAATACTACCATCAACACGGTTAATTCTGCGATCGTAGCGATAATGTCCGCTCTCGATGACGTAGCTGACAATGTGTTATATACTATATCATCAAACCCTAATAGTTCAGCTTCTTTTTCTCTATTAATCTTAACGTTTGTCCCTACTATTGCTCCAGAGCCCAATGGCGATCTATTGACTTGTTTTAGCATGGAAAATATTATTTCCCATCTTGAAGCTAACTCCTCCTCAATGTAGGTTAAGTAATGGGCAAAGGTGGTGGGTTGTGCCAATTGTAAATGTGTATACGAGGGAAATATTGTTGTTATGTGTTCTCTTGCTTTATCTAATAATGTTTTTCTTAGACTATTGATTTCAGTTAGAAGTTCTATTAGCTTGTCTCTTAGTTTCAGTCTTAAAGCTGTAGCAACGTGATCATTTCTACTTCTACCTAATCCGATCCATCCGGCTTCTTCTCCTACATTCTTTAGCACGAAATCCTCTAACGCTTCATGAACGTCCTCGTACCCTTGACCGATTTCTTTAAACTCGTTTAAAACAGCAAGAATCTTTTTAGCGGTCTCCTTCTTTATGTATCCACTTAAATAAAGGCTTATTACATGTGCCTTCATAGTCAGTTTTACTTCTTCTATGATCTCTTTGTCACTATCTATGGATGAGGTATAGCTAACTACTTCATCTTTTTCAGATCCCCATTTTCTATATAGCATCAGAGCCCCCTTACTCTTCTCGTTATTAGTGAGTGCATTCCCCAAATTTCTATAAATCCCCTAGCCATTTCGTCACTTGGATACCATCCTTTATTATAACTAGCAAGTTTTTCAGAATATGGAGAGTAATACGATTTCCTGCCTAGTATTCTGAACGAGCCATTGTAAACTTCAACCTTCACTTCTCCAGTAATCCATTTATTCATTTCGTCAGCAATTTTATGTAGTGTCTCCCTTAGTGGTTCAAACCATAATCCTTGATATACTAAATCAGACCATAACTGATCAACGTATTTTTTGAATCTTAATTCCATAGGGGTATAGATAGTTTTTTCTAAATCGATATGCGAATAAATTAAACCTAAAGCCGCCGGTACTTCATATACCTCCCTAGACTTAAATCCAACTACCCTATTTTCTATATGCTCTATTCTGCCAAACCCGTGGCTTCCTAATTTTGAGTTCAGTAAATTTATTAACTTATGTAATTCCATTTTCTCTCCGTTCACGGCTGTAGGAATACCATTACTGAATTCTATAGAGATTATTTCCTTACTGTTAAAGATCTGTTTAGTCCATTCAAAGGCGTCTTCTGGAACCTCAACGGAAGGATCAGAGATTGTATCTCCCTCTATGCTCCTTCCCCAAAGATTCTCGTCTATGCTGTATTTGCTGCTTTCAACCTTGATAGGTATTCCTTTCTCCTTAGCATACTTTATTTCATCTTCTCTAGTCATATTCCATATTCTAGCTGGTGCTATTATCTTAACGTCTGGATATAATGCTTTTACTGTAAGGTCAAATCTTACTTGATCATTTCCTTTAGATGTAGAGCCATGAGCTACTGCATCGGCTTTCTCTTTTTTTGCTACTTCAACTACTTTTTCCGCTATTAATGGTCTTGCCAGTGCCGTAGATAAAGGGTAAACTCCCTCATATAATCCATTTAATTTTATCGCATATGATATATAATTGTTGGCAAATTCCTTAACAGCATCTATTGTATAATGCTTTGAGGCTCCAGCTATGTATGCTCTCTCTTCTATCTTTTTGAAATCATCTCTTTGTCCAACATCTACAGTAACTGTTATAACTTCAGCCTTAAAGGTTTCCTTTAGCCATTTAATCGATACTGTAGTATCAAGTCCACCAGAGTATGCAAGGACTATTTTCATCTCACAAAAAAGGGTAAAGAAGTAGCTTAAAAACCATTCATATCATAAAAATAAGGGTTTCTTCATAAATAGCATGTTAAAGGTTTCCTTTAGCTCTTACTCTTTATATAGAATTCAATTGCTTGCTTTATGAACTCAGTTCTACTATTTAGGCCAAGTTTTCTAGTATATATATCAACATCTCTCAGTATATCTTCTTTCAATCTTACACTTACTACTTTTCGCATATATAATAGAATGTTTCTAGTTTTTAAAAACCTAAGTGGTAGCTCTTAATAGGAAACCGTTAAAAAGAAGTTAAAAGTTACGTAAAAAATCATTAACTTGCAGAAGTAAATATTACGGCTTTATTTTGTTGTAGGTCTTTCTTTATTTTCTCCAATCTTTGCATCATGATATTAATATTTTCATTGAGACTCTCCTTATGGTATTTCCTTATGTGTTCTTCACTATCTTCTTTAGCTATGATAATATTACATAATGAGCACTCGTATGATCCGTCGCTCTCCTTTTTGACTATTGGTGTAATTCCCTCAGAAATGGCTTTAAGTATTGGCACGAGTTTCTTAGCTTTTCCTTCACTTCCGCTCTTTTCAATAATTCTTTGGGCATATCCGCGGAGTTGATGTTTTGAAATATTATATTTATAGGCTACTGTAGCTGGTCCTTCTCCTTTCACTAAGTATTCTTCTAATGCTTCTAATAGATAGTCGCTTCCACCTAATATCTTTAAAGCTACATAATTTACTAAAGACTTTATATCAGTTTGTTTCATATAGAGGTCACTGGAACCCTCTATATTCTTTAGAGTTTAAAAGGTATACACATAATTCTATAACGTGAGAATCTCCTTCTTATAAGTCTTTATAGTGATCCCATTACCATTATATACTCTGCCAAGTTCATATACAGTTCCATATTTTTCTAGTTTTGTTTTTACTTCATTCATAAGTTCTTCTGAAACAAATAAGACAATACCTATACCCATATTGAACACTTTATACATCTCCTTGTGAGGTACTCCTGCTTTTTCGATAATTTTAAAAATCTCTGGGGGGTCCGGCATGTTTAAGACAATCTTATAACTAGTAAGTCTTTTAAGCTTAGTAAACGCACCTCCAGTTATATGTGCTGCTCCCTTTATCATATCTATAACTTCCAAAACTGGTTTGACATAAATTCTAGTCGGTTTTAGTAATTCACTTTTATAATCATCAAGTGAAATTTTACCCTCTTCTATTAATTTCCTAACTAAGGAGTACCCATTAGAATGTATGCCATTGCTTTCTAATCCTAATATATAATCTCCAGGCTTTATGTCAATTCCCGTTTTTAGATTATCTACGACTCCTATCGCAGTACAAGAAAGATCAAATCCTCTAATCACATCTGGCATAATAGCGGTTTCTCCCCCAATAACTTCAACATCAGCATCTTTGGCACCTTGAACAATACCATTAATAATCTCATTTACCACATTATCCATAGGCTTTTCTAAGGCAATGTAATCTACTAATGCAACTGGCTTTGCTCCAACACATATTAGATCATTAACATTCATAGCAACGCAGTCTATTCCTACAGGCTTTATTATTCCAGTTTGTAAGGCTAGTAAAGTCTTTGTTCCTACACCATCAGTATGCATCGCTATGTTAAGATTACCTATCTTAACTACTCCAGAATAATGTCCTGCTCCTACAATAGTATTTTTATAAGTAGACGAGATCATTTGAGAAATTACATTATGATAGTCACGTAACTTTTCTAAGTCAACTCCTGCTTTCTTATATTCTTCGCTCACCATAATCCACCATTGGGAGACCAATCTGCAGAAATTCCAAGAATTCCTCTTCTTTCTCTATTTTTATAAGAATATCTTATAATTTCAGCTTTTTCACTCTGATATTCAACTGTCTTTCCAATGTCAGTTCTGTATATTAATTTAGTATCACTGCTAACGTATTGGATACACTTGTCCAAGTTCTCGGAAGCTTCTTTGAAATCTCCCATCGCAACTATTTCTAAAGCTCTAGAGCCTTTAGTTACAAGTTGTGTTCCCTCTAATGCCACAGATCCAAAAAACACCATACATCCATGCTCTTTCATTTTATCTAAATCTAGTGCAATCATATGTCCAGATGCCATTTGTTTTGAGATAGGATATCCTAACGTAGCAATAGCTTTTACTACAGAAGGTTGTTCATTTAATTTTATATGAGCTTTACTTAAATGTCCAGTAGCAGTTAACTCAATAATTTCTCCAAAATCAGACTCAATTCTTGGAATTATGGCCGAAGCTTCTGGATCACCAAATCTTGAATAATATTCAATTACTGTGGGTCCCCAAAGTTCAGTCAACATCATTTGCCCTGCTATGACTCCTACATATCTCTCTTTAGTCTCTTTATATATTGCATCTATAGTCCTTTTAACTATGTCATAAGTTGTTTGGTACTCCTCGCTATTGATAAATGGAAGCAATTCAGTAGGCCCAGAAATTGCTCCCATCCCTCCGGTCTCGGGTCCTATCCCATCTTGATATGCGTTCTTATAGTCTTGTGCTAAAGGTAGGGGAATAGTTGTTTTTCCATCAGTTAAAACATGAAGTGTGTATTCTGGCCCGTCAACTTTTTCCTCTATTATAATTCTTGGCTCACCTTCCTTATTGTATAGACTCCCTATCTCGTTTACGCTTTTTGTCAATGCCTCTCTCTTATCATGTGTTAAGTAAGCCTCTAAGTCAGCTATTACCTTAACTCCCTTTCCTCCAGCTTGGCCAGCAGGTTTAACTGCAACAGAGCCTCCATATTCTAATATGAACCTTGCAGCATCCTCTATTGTATAAAATACCTTATACCTCAATCTCCCTGGAATAGAATATTTCCACATTAACTCTCTTGCCCAAGCCTTAGATTCCTCTATCCTAGCGCACTTTTTGCTAGCTCCAAATACCGGGATTCCCTCTTGTCTGAAAACGTCAGATATTCCATGGAATAATGGCTCCTCTGGTCCAATAACCCCCAAATCTGGGTTTACTTTCTTAATTACCTTCTCAACGATATCTGAGGAGTTTATGTTACCTACAAAATACTCTCCACCGGTGGCTTTCACTACTGAATTAATTCCAGGATTAATGTATGATGACAGCGCATAAACCTTGTAACCTTTAGTTGATTTTTCTAGTGAATAAGCTAGGACATTTTCTCTTGCTCCATCCCCAACTAATAATACTTTCATCTTTCTCACCAAGGGTATTTTTTAGTCATACATCCTAAGCAGAGATTTCTATGCCCAATAACTCTGAACAATCCTTCTAAACTTAACCAATGTATAGAATCTGCACCTAAAACCCTAGCTATTTTTTCATCATCAAGATTAGCCGAAATTAATTCCTTTTCTTCTGGAACCTCAACCCCATATGGACATTGCGAGATTAATTTAGGACTTCCTATTAACACGTGGATCTCCTTTGCGCCTAATTTTCTCAAGTTAAATATAGTGTTTTTAAGGGTAGTTCCAGTAACCATTGAATCATCTATTAAAATTATTTTCTTTCCTTTTACTGCACTTTTTATTGGGTTTAGCTTAAGTTGAACTCCAACTACCTTTAGGAAAGCATCAGACGATAACATTGTCCTTATCGGACTTCCAGTTCTAGTAAAGCCTAAGTCTAGTGGTATGTTTAATCTCCTAGAGTAACCTATTGCGAAAGGCAAAGCAGTATCTGGAACTCCAATAACTGAGTCAGCATTTATTGGGTATTCCAAAGCTAATTCTTCTCCTATCTTCACTCTCAGATCATAGATATCTTTTTCGTTAACGATACTATCTATCCTTGCCTGATACACGTACTCTATAGTACAGTATGATTTTCTAGGTATTCTTACTTGCTTAGATTCTATATGATATTTATCAACAATTACTAACTCCCCAGGGTTAATTTCCCTCTTGAACTCAGCCCCTATTACAAACATTGATGTTGGTTCGGAGGAGATAATTGCTAAATCAAATCCAAATCCGCCTATGCTTAGTGGCTTAAGTCCTAATTCATCTCTATAGGCTATTAACTGGCCGTCTTTACTTATAGCTATGAACGAGATCGGTTTTTTAATTTCAGTTATTGCATTTTCTGGATCTTTTATAACTTGGTTTAGAATATTGGCATTATCTATTATCCCATCAACAACTATAGCGCCATTATCTATTGTCATGGGATAACTATTTCTAATTCCAGCATAACCTATTCCAGCCCATCCATTTAGGTCTTTAATTTCTAAATCCTCAGGTGCTACGTTCTCAAGTTTAGTAAATATATTTCTCTGCTTGTCTAATATTGCTATTCCACTTTTAGAGTATCCTCTGTGTTGTAAGCCTATTAGGCCATAGTATAAAAACCTAGATACATTCCACACGTTATCAAATGCTAATATACCTAATATTCCAGCCATAATATCACTTCCCAAATACTCTTTCTAACTCAGTTGAGTTATACTTGAATTTGAGAGGATAAATCCCAGAAAAACATGCTTTGCATAAGTCTCTTCTACCTATTGCTTGTACCATCTCTTCAATACTTAAAAACTCAATAGAATCCGCATTCAACTCTTTTCCTATCTCCTTTTCAGATTTATTATGTGCAATCAACTCCTCTCTTTTAGGAAAGTCTATTCCCATATAACAGGGATATTTTATCATAGGTGATCCTATACGTACATGAATTTCCTTGGCACCAGCATTACGTAACATACTTATTATTCTCTTCATGGTATTTCCTCTAACTATTGAGTCATCTATCAAAACTATTCTTTTGTCCTTTACTACATCAATAACTAATCCAAATTTTTCTTCTAGTACCTCATTTCTCTTATCTTGAGTTGGCATTATGAATGATCTTACGGATGAAATTGTTCTAACCAGAGGTTCCTCTAGGGGTATATGGCTTTTTCTAGAAAAGCCTAACGCTATTGGTCTTGATGAGTCCGGTACTGGAACTACAATGTCTCCGTTAGCTGGATGTTTTTCTGCTAATAATTCACCTAACCTTATCCTAGCCGAGTAGACTGAATACCCATCTATATTGGAATCTTGTCTTGCAAAGTATATATATTCGAAAGAACAAGTAGCGTAACTCTTCTCCTCTTCATAAATTACTTCGTCATATAATATTTTGCCATTTTTCATGATTATTACTTCAGCTGGTAGAATATGTTTCAAAACGTTTCCACCTAGTTGTCTAATAACGGAATCCTCCGAGGAAACTATTAATGATCCTTCTAAAGATCCTAATACAACTGGATGGAATCCTCTAGGATCTCTAAATACCACAATCTTTTCATCGTTCAAAAGAATAGCTATTGAATATCCGCCATCAACAACTTTCATAAATTCCTTTACGGCATCTGGAATAGAGTGAAAGCTTAATTTTTGCTTAAAGAACTTATATATAAATTCAGTATCTACGCTAAATGAACCAAATTGGTAATAGTTGCTTATAGTTCCATTGAATGCCACAACTATGCTTGAGTCACCTAAAGGCTGTGCTTCTTCAATTGAGCTTTTTCCACTAGTTGAGTACCTTACATGACCTATTCCGTTTTTTATAAATTTATTAAGATTTTCCTTAAATACTTCGTCCACAAGTCCAGATCCCTTAATTGTTAATATTTTCCCATTCTCAGCATATGCAATTCCTGCAGATTCTTGACCCCTATGCTGAAGTAGCCTAATTCCCTCTACTACCAGTTGAATATTTACTTCTTTAGGGCTAGATACCGCAAAGACTCCACATTTATCACGTATGCTATCCATTACTCATCACCTCTTCTAGAAAATTGAAGTAATTATCAACTATACTTTTAAGATTATAATCTATATTATCAATAGTTAATATATTGGTTTTCTTATTAACCCTTCCTATTATAGACGCTACAATACCCTTACTCTTACTCTCTTCAACTATCCATTCTGGTTCATTAGTTAAGACTATGAAACGTCCACTGCTTTCAGAGAATAGATTCTCTATTATATTGTCAGTATCACTCAAAATATTCTTAGTACTGATTTCTATTCCATATCCACGAACTAGTATGTTGAAAAGAGAAGCCGCTAGGCCACCTCTACTTATATCCTTTGCAAATGTAATTTTTTCCTCATTTATAGCATCAATTACTACTTCAGAAGATAACAGATCCTCTTGTAATCTTACTTTAGGAGCTTGGCTAGGAATTTTAAATATCTTTGATAATAATGATCCTCCTAATTCTTTTCGTGTGTACCCTAATAATACAACGTAGGAATTGTCTTCCACTCTATTTTTAAGTAATTTACCTTGAATCAAACCTGCCATTACAATTAAAGGTGTTGGCTTTATCGGTCTTCCTTGGCTATTTTCATTATAAAATGATACTTTCCCACCAACAATAGGTATGTTAAAGAATCTAGCCGCCTCTCCTATACCTCTTATTGCTTCTACGAAAGTATAGTAAACCTCTGCCTTTTTTGGGTCTCCAAACTGTAAATGGTCTACAGCTACTATCCCTTTTGCCCCTACTGTAGCTAAATTCCTATAAGCCTCTGCCACTATTCCTTTTCCACACTCATATGCATCCTCAGAGCATAGGTCAGGATTTGCATCTGCCTTTATCGCTAATAACTTTCCATTAGGAAGCGAAACTACTGCACTATCAGCATTACCGGGTTTAATTACTGTTGAAGTATTTACTTCGTAATCGAACTGCGAATATACCCATTCTTTACTTACTAAATCAGGATGTGATAATACTGAGTATATTGTACTTTCTAACGGTAAATTAACAATTTTCTCTTCAACGTTCTTCTTAACGTTTTTTATTGGCCATAAAAACTTCGGTGGATCTAACAATACGTTTGTGGGTAGGGAAACTAGATCTTTACCAAAATATCTAAACTTAATTACTGGTTCACTAGTTACCTCACCTATTACACTGCAAGGATATTCATACTCTTCAAAAGCTTTGCATACTTCCTCAACGTTTTTCTCCTCTACTGCGTATAACATTCTCTCTTGTGTTTCAGATATGATTACATCTGCTGGATCCATATTTTTCACGCGCAACGGAATTTTCTCTATATCTACTATAGCACCAAGTCCATTTGTCATCTCAGTTACAGCAACTGCTAATCCTCCACCACCTAGGTCTTTAATAGCCTCTACCTTATCGGCAATCTCTAAGGTTACATCCAGTATAATTTTTCCAGCAAAAGGATCAGCTATCTGGACTGCTCCAATTTCGTCTTCTCCACTTAGCTTTCTTGACGCAAATGAAGCTCCCCCTAAACCATCAATTCCTGTAAGCCCTGCTAAGACTAACTTAAGTCCTGCTTTATCTACAACACTTGGTTTTATCTTATCTTTTCTAACTATTCCGATAGCAGCCACATCTACTAGCGGATTATCATTATATGTATCATCGAATGATAATTCCCCACCAACTACTGGAACTCCAATGCTATTCCCATATGCTGCAATTCCTGCAATTATGTTCTTAAGTAACCATACGTTTTTTCTTATGTTTAGATTCCCAACTCTTATCATGTCCATGAGTACGATTGGCTTGGCCCCTTTGCTGATAATATCCCTTATTATCCCTCCTACACCTGTAGCGGCACCATTGAATGGATCAATGGCGGACGGATGGTTATGACTTTCAACCTTTATTACTATTGCCCATCCCTCTCCTATGTCCACCGCTCCAGCATCCTGCCAGTCTTTTATACCCATTATTACATTAGGGCTATCTGTAGAAAAGCTCTTCAAGAAGATTTTAGATGACTTATAAGAACAATGTTCGGACCATACAGCATCAATTACTCTCCATTCAATCTCATTAGGCTCTCTGCTTAATCTTTTTCGAATGTCATCCATTTCTATCGGGAGAAGATTTATGCCCATTCTCTCAACCTCCTCAAAAGAATTAGTCCATCTACTGATCCGTCAACTGATGTTAGTTTGAAGGAAGCTCTCTCCGGATGTGGCATCATTCCTATTACATTTCCTTGTTCATTTGCTATTGAGGCTATATTAAGTAATGATCCGTTAGGATTCACATCCTCTCTCACATTTCCGTTCTCATCACAATATTGAAGGACCATATTTGTTTTTGCATACTCTATATCATCTACATAATACCGACCTTCTGCATGAGCTATAGGCATTTTTATTATTTTCTTATCTAGTCCCTTAGTTAGGACTGTATCAGTTCTAATTACCTTAAGGTACACCCACTTCGAGATAAATCTTAACTTTAAATTTGGTAACAAGGCCCCTTTTAATAGCCCACTTTCAACAAGAATTTGGAACCCGTTACATATTCCAATTACTATCTTTCCCTCTTCTGTCATCTGCTTGATTTTCTTTATAGTTTCTGTATTAGCGGCAATACTTCCAGCTCTAAGACAATCCCCAAAGCTAAATCCTCCAGGTAAAATTACGCCACTATATTTATCCGGATCTAAGTCCTTATACTTTACTATCCTTGTGGGAACTCCAGCCTCTATTAATGCCTTATAAACATCAGTTTCACAAGTAGTACCAGGGAACTTAACTATTGCAATCATTCTTTTCTCACTCTAACGAGAATTTTATGAACTATTGGATTGTATAATCTTCCCTCAATTGCAATTTTCTCTATCAAATTCTTTGCATCTTCTTCATTATTAGCCTCAATTTTGAACTGGATGTACTTTCCTACTCTCGTCTCGATTATGTTGTTTGTATATTTTTCAATAACATACCTTTGTATCGTTTCTCCTTCAGGGTCTCTAACGGAATCTTTATTTATTATTATCAATTCTACATAATAGTACTTCATACACGAGACCTCATGAAGTAATTATTTTTAGAAATTCTTCATACGAGGCTTTTACTGTTTTCAAATCGTATCCTTTTCTATACAAATCCTTGTCAAAGATTCTTGAATTAGCGTTTCTAATCCTCATACTATCTAATGATATTTCATCTCCGATCACTAATTTATCGTCTAAACGGCCAAATTCTAACTTAAAGTCATATAATATTAATCCTTTGTTTTTAATAAAGCTGGATAATATATCATTTACCTTTATCATTATATCTTCTATATATTGCGCCTCCTTTCTACTCATTAGTTTAAGATGTTCCATATGGTAATAGTTGAGTAAAGGATCATGACGTAAGTCGTCCTTTAAGAAAAATTCTACTATTGGTGGTTCAAAAACCTCACCTTCTTTTATTGGTAATCGCTTAACAATGCTACCTGTTGCAATATTTCTTACTACAACTTCTACTGGTATCATCTTTAGTCTCTTTACTATCATTGTTCTTTCATCCTTCATTCCTACGTAGTGCGTTTCTATACCATATCTTTCCAATAATCTGAAGAAGAATGCTGATGTTTGAGCGTTTAAAACTCCTTTACCCTCTAGTATATCCTTTTTTTGACCATCACCTGCTGTTATATCATCCTTAAACCTGAGTAATACATGATCCTTGTCAAAATCATAAACTATCTTAGTTTTTCCCTCGGAAATCTTGTTAACTTCCATTACGACTATTTTACATAGCTGATATAAAAAGTTAGCTTATAATGACTATTAATTTTTACTTAATTATGTAAATCAAAATCCTTATAATTCTTCAATTATGCTTAAGCTCATGAGCAGTCAAATTACAATAGACGATTTTGCAAAATTAGACCTTAGGGTAGGAATTGTAAGACAAGCTGAAAGAATTGAAGGAACAAGACTCCTAAAACTCATAGTTGACCTGGGTTCAGAACAAAGGCAAATAATTGCTGGTTTAGGAGAATATTACACTCCAGACGAGTTATTAAATAAGAAGATAATAATTATAGCTAATTTAAAGCCTAGAGTGATTAGAGGTTTTGAAAGTCAAGGTATGTTATTAGCTGCTGGGTGTAAAGAGGACGAGGCGAAAGGAATAAAACCTAGGATACTAACTGTAGATGGAGAGGTCCCTCCAGGAACTAAGATATGTTGAATCCATTTGAAAAGTTACAGATCCCGCCCAAGGTTAATTCCACCATTGATACTATGCTAAAGAGACTCCCAAAGATAGGTGGTACTACGATTAGAGATAGAGAGATAAGAAGGCTAAAGGAATACTATGAAAGAGTTAAGAAATATTATGACTTTGTAGAGCAATTCCCTAGAATTGATGAATTACATCCTTTTTATTTAGAGGCAACTAAAATCGTAACTGATATTGATAAACTGAAAATCTGTTTGTCAGATACCAAGAAAGCTAGCGTAATATCCATGAAGATACTGAAAAAATACATCGATCAGATAAGGAAACGGCCTGAAAATGAAGCGAATTTAATAATGCGTCAAGCGTTTGGAAGAGTAAGTTCCATTCTAAGAAAATCTAGTGAATGTATAGATAGAGTGATAGATGTAGCTAAAGAGTTAAAGAAAATTCAGGGTATAGACCCTTTATTGCCAACTATTATAGTTGCAGGTCCTCCAAACGTAGGTAAGTCTACTCTAGTTTCAAAAATCTCCACAGCGAAACCGGAAATTGCAAATTATCCGTTTACTACAAAAGAGGTTCACGTTGGTCACGTAATTTTAGATGATTTTCGAATCCAGATTATAGATACGCCAGGTATTTTAGATAGGCCAGAAATTGAGAGAAATAATATAGAGAGAAAGGCTATTAATGCAATTAGAAATTTAAACGGTATTATTGTATTCATGTTCGACTCCTCAATTTCCTCAGTTCTTTCTGTTGAAAGTCAAATAGAATTATTTAGAGAAGTAAAGTTACTAAAAAGGGTTATATTACCTGTAATTAATAAGATTGACGAGAGATACAATGAATATTATAAGAAGATTGTAGACTTTCTTTTAAAAGAAGGAAGTAAATGGTATGAGATAAGTGCTGAAAAGGGAATAGGTTTAGATAAATTGAAGGAAGAGCTTTTTAGTTTGATAAAAAGTAGTGGTACAAATGAAGTATCGCGTAATTGAGATCTTTACCTCTATTCAAGGTGAAGGGGAGATTATCGGAACTCCTTCAAATTTCATTAGACTTGCCACGTGCAATTTAAGGTGCGTATGGTGCGATACAAAGTATTCTTGGGAAATTGGCACTGAGATGAGCATAGATGAGATTATTTCAAAAATAGATAAGAGAGTTAGAACTACCACGATAACTGGGGGTGAGCCTTTACTTCAAAACATATTGCCACTCGCTAAGGAAATTAAGAGTATAGGGCATAAGATTGTGGTTGAGACAAATGGTACAATAAAGCCTTCAGAGGAATTAAGGAAGATTGTTGATGTCTTTTCCGTTTCTCCTAAGCTTAGTAATTCAGGTCATAAACTAAAATACGATTTCTCAGATGATTGGGCTACGTACTATAAGTTTGTCATAGTTTACCCAAACAAGGATCTAGATGAGGTCGTTAGATTCGTCGAGTCTCAGAATATTAATCCACGTAAAGTTATCTTACAACCTGATGGGAATAGAAGCGATTATGTAAATGCAATAAATGAAATAGTGCAAATTGTGTTAGATAGGGGTCTTCAATTTAGAGTCCTTCCTCAGCTCCACAGAATTATTGGAGTTAGATGATAACAGATCTTTCAATAGGTTCATCTTTTGTTTTCCTCTTGACAACACTTCATTACTTATATTTACTAATGTTTTTATTTTCTCCTTATCAATTTTCTCCGTGTTAGTCTCTCTTAAGAGATGAACCATTCTTATTCCGGTTCTTAGTTCTACCAAGACTCCCTTTTGATTTGTAGCTAAAATTCCACTATGTTTAAATCCAGCTTCTCTAGCAATTTTCAAGATTTCCCAGGCCGTGTCTATGTTTTTAGAGTAAATATGTACGATTGGTCCTTGTACTATTAACCATAATCTTCTAACTTGGTCTTTTCCTAGAACTCCCTCCAGATCTTGTTCTGTAATTCTTAAATGATTTTTAAACACAATAGTTGAATTTTTCCTATCCCAAGGCATTTCAGCATCAACAATAGTTATTCTCCCGCTACAACTACTTTGAGTATATACATCATTCCTATTCCTATAGAAAGCTAATAGAAAGTCTAGAATATCTGGATCTAAGTAACCTATTTCTTTGTCATGGTATATTTTACTAAGCGCTTTTTCTCTAAGTTCCTCCCAAATTACCATATACTTAATTAATCATTGTGTTCAATAAAAGTTTGTGACACTTAGTGATGTAATATTAAGGTATTTGTTAAGTGAAGAAGCTATTATAGAAATAAGTGAGAATGAAATAAGTGCGGAAGAATTCAAAAATATTGATGCGATAAATATAGGACTGAGAGTTATATTTATTGGTAAAAATAGAAGAAGGAGATTAGTGGATTTGGGATTATTATACATTATTGCCAAATGTGGGCACTTAGATTTTATTAGGGATTATCTAGACATGAAGTCTTCATTAAGGGACATATATGCTAAATATGGTGTATATACAGAATTGGAGTATCTTGCAATTAATGATGAGTGTGCTAAATTGGTTAACGATTTGGATCTGAAATATGTATTGCCTAGGGTTAAATCTGTAGTTGAGAAAAGAAACTCATCAAGATGACAAACTATAGGATTCTGTTTGTATATATAGTGATGAAACATTTTAACAAGTTATAATTATATCTCTAAATGTATAATGAGTGAAAAGGAACGAAAGCAAGTTAAAAAGTTTTTCAAGTTCCTTTTTTTCACTTCAAGAGGAGGGATAACTAGGCTGAAAATAGTAAGAACATTAGAAGAGAAGCCTCTAAATCCTAACCAAATAGCCTCAACGTTGGAACTTGATTATAAAACTGTAATGCATCATTTAAGAGTTCTAATGGAAAGCAACATAGTATATAAGGAGGCGGATGGATATGGTTTGCCATATAAGCTCACAACCTTTTATAAGACTTACAAGGACGTTTTAGATGAATTAGAAAAGGAAGTTAGGCAAAAAGCTAATAAACTAACTTAACTTTAGCCTTTTAAACCTTTCTAGTTAATATCTATTTCCGTGAAGAAGAAAGGAAAGAGTTTAGCTGAACTGCTAATTGACGTAAGAATTGCAAGAAACAAGCTACGAAACATAATTAGTAGGATGCAAAATAAGCTAGATACTTATAATTATGTCTTTATGAGAAATGTTTCTTCATTCCCTCATTTATCGAAAATGGTTGCTAAAGAGTCTGAGCTTCTCGAGAACGTGATGAACAATTTGCTGACGCTAGAGGTTATTTTAGAAATACTTGAGATAAAAATTGAGACTATTATCTATATAGGCAATATAGTTACTAGTGCAGCATCAGTAGTAGAGGCAATAAGGTTACTTAAAGATACTTTCCATTTAACGCCAGATATCTCAGTACTACTTGATGATATATATAGTAGTTTCTATGTTAATGTTAATCTACCTAAAGAGATAAAGATTAATGTGCAAGAAGAAGCGAGAAAAGTGTTAGCTGACGCAGAGAAAATCGTAGAAAAAAGGAAAAGTGAAGCTTATTACCAAGTTAATACATAGATCTATATAGATTTAGATTGGGTAAATCAATAACTAGGAAAATTCAGTTAACTGGAGGATCTACCTATATAGTCTCTTTACCGAAAGAATGGATTAAGGCACTATCATTATCTGCCGGCGATGAAGTTGAGATATATCAAGATACTGACATGAAGTTATTTATAGTTCCCAAATCTGCCAATACAATAGATCAGAAAGAAATCAAGAAGATTATACATTGCGATAACGTATCGCCAGAAGCTATCATTAGGGAATTCATAGCGTATTATATAGCTGGATTTTCTTCTGTATCAATAACATGTCCTAGGATGTCTAGCTCTACAAGGGCTTATATTAAGGACATAGTAAGGAGAAGATTACTAGGAGCAGAGGTAATAGAAGAGGATGTTAGCACAATTTCTATACAATTTCTCGTTGATGAAAAAGAGTTGTCAATTAAAAAGGCAATATCAAGAGCATTTACAATATCATATAACATGCTTAGAGATTCCTTAGAGGCCATAAGTAAGTCTGATATTGAGCTAGCTAAAGAAATCTCCGGAAGAGACGATGAGGTGGATAGGTTTTTCTTCTATATTGCCAGGCAACTAACTATTTCGGTAAAAGCGATAAACGTCTTGGACTCCGAAGGATATAATCTTACACAAACTGTCGATATATATTCAGTAGCTAAAACAATTGAGAGAGTAGGTGATCATGCAAACAGAATAGCTAGTCTAGCAGAGGATGTAAGTAAGTTCAGTAATAAAGAAGATCTAGTGAATTTAGGTCTTACGGTTTTGGAAAGCTATAAGTCTGCTATAAATGCTTTTTTAAATGAAAAGAAAGACGTTGCACATAATTTAATTTCAAATCTTGAGATATTTGAGAAATTGCGGGAATTACAAGAAATAGCAATTAAAAGCAATGATAATCCAAAAATTATAACTTCAACTTCAATGGTGGTTGAATCTCTAAGGAGGGTTGCAAGATATTCTGCTGATATAGCAGAGGCTACAATAGATATGTTAGCTAAATCGAATAAGTGACGAATTTTAAGTAAGTAGGAAAAGTTAGATTTCTATATGTATTCATTAATTCCTCTAAATTCTTAGCCTTTTTGACCTTGTCTACTAAATTTTTAAGAACTAGCTTATCATCTAACGTATAAACACCACGTCTATATAAAGAGGAAACACACTTGATGTTCATTACTGAGACTACTGCGTAGCCAATGCTAAATAAATGATCAGCAGTTTCCAAATCTTTGTGCGAAAACAAACAAATTCCCGGGTGAGTATGCGTGGTAGCTATACCTTTTGGAAACGGTATAGAAACTTTTCTCTCGTCTCCCTCAAGTATTATGTATGATCCATCATTAAGCACTATATTCATAAACTCCACATCTGAATTGATAGTTCTACTGGCGTAGTCTAACATAAGATTTCGTAAGAAATTCATATAAATCCTAAATATTTCATCGTAAATTACAAAATATTCATAGATACCTTTGCCCTTTTTGATAAAATCATCGTCAATATCAATTTGGTAGTCTCTATCTATATAAATGTAAGCTAAATCTGTTGTTGGAACTATACCATACTCCTCATGAAGATTTTCCGCTATAATGGTTAATTTATAAAGATAGGCTATTTTTTCACTAATTTCATTTTTCCCTAAAAATTGCTCCTTTACAATTCATCACCTTCTCCTCGATAATCTTATTTATAGTTTTTATTGTTGTAAATGGATCATCTGCATTATAAATACTTCTTCCAATGATTTCATAATCTGCTCCAGCACATATTGCATCGCCATAAATTCCACCTTGGCTACCCATGCCCGGAGAGATTATGGTTATTTTTGTAAATTCTTTCCTATACTGCGTTATAGAATCCAATTTGGTTCCCCCAACAACTATTCCTTTGGGACTTATTTCCCTTATAACGTTTTTAATATAATCTGTGAATAACGTACTCCATCCTTCATGCGACATTACGGCAACTAGGTACAAATTTTTGGAGTTTGTATCAAGATATTTTTTTAATTCATCTAGAGCTCCTTTAACGCCTACAAAAGAATGTGCTATAAATGAGTTAGCGAAAGACAACTTTTCAACTATACTTTTCATTATGTATCCGATATCTGCAAGCTTAAAATCAACAATAATTTCCTCCACGTTCAAATCATTTAGGAGCTCTCTAGTTTTATGTACTCCTAGATCTAAAACCAATGGTAACCCAACTTTTATCCCATATATTTCATTTTCCATTTCTTTAAGGGTCTGATATGAGAGAGGCTTATCCATTGCTAATATTATTTTACTTTTCAACATTCTTCACCAAATAATCTAAAACCGATTTCTTTTCATTATCCTTAAGCTTGTCACTCTTCAATAATTCATCTAGAATTTCTGAAATTTTAAATAAAGAATGCAATTTGACTCCCAACTTTTCTAACCTTTGTGAGGCACCTTCTTGTCTATCTATAATCACCAATGCGTCTGAAACTTTACCTCCTCCATTAAGAATTTCCAATGTTGCTTTTTCTAGGGATAATCCAGTTGTTGCAACGTCATCCACTAATAATACTCTCTTTCCTTTCACATCTAGTTCTAATGTCCGATTGGTTCCATGACCTTTCTTCTCTACTCTAATATATCCCATAGGCTCTCTTAGGTTACAGGCTATGAAAGAAGATAAGGGAACTCCTCCAGTAGCTATTCCTACTATTATATCATGAGGTATATCTTTTACTTTCTTTATAGCTAGATTTACTATATCGTAAAATTCTGGATAATTTGGTAAAGGTCTCAAATCTAAGTAATATGGACTAACCTTACCTGACGTTAAAACGAAACTTCCTATTAATAATAATTTCCTTTCGAGTAAGACTTCTGCGAAATTCATACGTAGAGAGTCTATGAAAAAGAATTTAAATATACTTCTATTATAATCAGTTATAAGGGCTTTGTGAGATCAAGACACGTAATTTCGTCCCTAGACTTAACTAGAGATGACTATTTCCGAATATTCGAACTTGCAGATAAGTTCTCTAACGTAAAAAAACTAAATTATCTATCAGGGAAAGTTATTTCATTAGCTTTCTTTGAGCCAAGTACTAGAACTGCTCAAAGCTTTCATACTGCAGCAATAAAATTAGGTGCAGATGTAATAGGATTTGAATCTGAGGAATCTACTTCAATAGCGAAGGGTGAAAATTTAGCTGATACTATTAGAATGTTAAACAACTACTCAGACTGTATTGTAATGAGACATAAGTTTGATGGTTCAGCATTATTCGCGAGTGAGATAAGTGATATACCTATAATCAATGCCGGAGATGGAAAACACGAGCATCCCACACAAGCACTTATAGACTTATATACGATTTATAAGGTATTTGGCGAGATAGATGGAAGGACTTTTGCATTACTTGGAGATCTGAAATATGCAAGGACTGTTAATAGTTTGCTAAGAGCATTAACTAGATTTAAACCAAAGAAGGTATTTCTAATTTCTCCCTCTCAGTTAAAGGTACGAAGAGAAATATTAGATGGGTTAAACTATCCGGTTATAGAAACTGAAAATCCCTATGATGTAATACAAGATATTGATGTGTTATATGTGACTAGGATTCAAAAAGAAAGATTTGTCGATGAAGTAGAATACGAGAAAGTTAAGGAGAGTTATGTGGTTGATCTCAGGTTAGTTAGTATGATGAAGAAAGATGGAATTATATTACATCCATTACCTAGGGTTACCGAAATAGATAGGAGAGTTGATAAAACTGCAAATGCTAAGTATTTCTATCAAGCGTCATTAGCTGTACCGGTTAGAATGGCACTATTTTATGAAGTTTTGGGTGAGAGGAAAGATGATTAGCTCTTCAAAAAGGGATGAATTAATCGTAAGTAAAATAAGGAATGGTACAGTAATCGATCATATTCCAGCTGGTAGAGCATTGGCAGTATTGAGAATTCTAGGGATAAGAGGAAGTGAGGGCTATAGAGTGGCATTAGTTATGAATGTTGAAAGTAAAAAGATAGGAAGAAAAGATATAGTGAAGATTGAGGACAGAGTAATTGACGAGAAAGAAGCTAGTCTAATAACACTAATAGCTCCATCTGCTACTATAAATATTATAAGAGATTACGTGGTGACAGAGAAAAGACACTTAGAGGTTCCAAAGCAGATTAGAGGATTAATAAAATGCCCTAATCCACAGTGCATAACAAATAATGATGTCGAAGCGGAAAGCAAATTTACAACAGTGTCAATTAAACCTCTTAAGCTAAAGTGTGATTACTGCGAGATATATATTACTGAAGACGATGTCATAAGGCAGATATTATGATATATTATGAAGTTATTGAAAAGAAAGTTATAGATAATTTATATGAAATAAAAATAGCCAATTTTAATGTTAAACCAAAAGCGGGCCAATACGTGAGTATAGTATTGCCTAGCAAGGCTGAAATACCATTAGGTATTGGAGACTATGATGAAGATAATAATGAACTTAAACTTTATGTCGAGTCAGAAAAGTTAGCTAACGAGATAGGCAAGAGAGTAATCTTAAAGGGTCCTTTAGGTAAGCCCTTAGACTTCGCTAATGTAAGAACTATTGTTGGTATTGCCTATGGCAAACTTTATCATGACTTGTTATATCCTTTAAAGTTCGCTTATCAGAATAAGATAAAAATCTTTGCAAAGTGCATAGATTGTAAATTAAATTATGATGAACCTAGAAACATTGAGGATGTTGATCTTATTTTAGTTTCAGTGCCATTACAACTCTTACATGAATTAAAGGTACCTAGAGAGAAAACCTTAGTCTATAATAGATGGGTTAAAATGAATTGTAATCTAGGAGTTTGTGGTGTATGTGAAGTCAAAGGTAAATTAACTTGTATAGATGGTCCTTTCATGAGGTTGGATGATCTTGTGGATTAAAGGAAAAGCGTATTTAAATAAGGAAATTAAGGAAGTTTGTATAAATTTTGATAGGAGAATAAAGGAAATCAAATCGTCTTGTAAACCAGATATTGCTTTACCACAAGGTACACTAATATTACCTGGGGCAATTGATCTTCACACTCACATAAGAGGACTAAAATTGTCTTATAAAGAAGATGTGGTATCGGGTACTAGTGAAGCTTCTTACGGTGGGGTTACATTAATAGGAGATATGCCAAATACTATACCATTTGTAAACACTGTAGAGACGATAACTACTAAGTTAAAAGAGTTCGAATATTACTCTAGAGTTGATTACTTCGTCTATTCTGGCGTGACTAAGGAATTTGAGAAAGTTAATAAATTGCCTATTGCTGGTTATAAAGTATTTCCCGAAGATCTAGAAAAAGAAGAAACATTTGAGGTTTTAAAATCTATAAAACTGAAAATCCTTCACCCAGAGGTTCCGTTAGCATTAAAGGGTAATAGAAAACTGAGGTTCAATACATGGTACGAGATAGGAGCATTATATTATGTAAAGGGCTATCAAAATGTTCACATAACTCATGCGACTAATATACGCACTGTAAGATTGGCTAAGGAGTTTGGTTTTACTGTAGATATGACACCACATCATCTATTAGTTAATGGAGAGAAGGATTGTTTGACCAAGGTTAACCCACCTATAAGAGATTTAAATGAGAGGCTTTGGTTATTACAAGCTATAACTGAAGTAGATACAATTGTAAGCGATCACGCTCCTCATGCAAGTTTCGAAAAAACGCAACCTTACGAGATATGTCCACCTGGTATAGCTGCTGTTTCATTTACAGTTCCTTTTATCTTAACGTTGGTCAGTAAAGGTATAATTAGCATTGATAGGGCTGTCGAACTCATTTCTACAAATCCAGCAAGAATATTGAAGATTCCCTATGGCGAGATTAAAGAAAATAATTATGCCAATTTTACCGTAATTCAATTTAACGATTGGAGGTATTCAAGTAAATACTCTAAGGTTATTGAGACTCCTCTAGATGGATTTCCGCTAAAAGCTTCAGTTTACATGACTATCGTTCAAGGAAAGGTAAGTAATTTAGAGGGAGATGTATTTCCAGTGAAGGGAATAAATCCATTTAGTGATAATAAATGATTATGGTAAAAAATATTCAATTTAACGATCCTTTAATAATAGCTTCTGGAATTATACCAGATGTGCCAAATTATGTAAATGCAGTTTGTGAGAAATATAAGCCATCTGCAATTACCACGAAGACAGTAACACTTAATCCTTTAGAACCTCATAAGCCTCCTACGGTCATAAAACTTCACGATGGTATCTATATGAACGCTATAGGTTTAGGAAATCCCGGTGCCAAGGCAATAAATCAAATTAATGTTTTATGTCCCCTTATAGTTAGTGTTGGTGGTTCTTCTATAAATGAAATAAAGGAAGT